>NZ_JBITGJ010000006.1:0-110122 GCF_044456925.1 Streptomyces sp. NPDC050743 | reverse complement strand
ACTCGGCGGACAGGAGCGGTCGTCGCCCCGCCGCCGCAGGCGCCGGGCATCCGGCTACGGACCGGTCCCGTGCCCGTCGTCCCAGACGTACGGCCCACGGGGCCGGGCGTCCTCCCCCCACGGCCACGGCGACCGCCCAGACCGTCACCACCCACCGCCACCACCGGCGACGAGGCGCTCCCCCTGCTCGGTCACCCCCAGGGCTCCACGTCCACCACCGCCTCGGCCGGCACCGGCCCGTACACATGCGGGAACTCCTCCCCGCCCGGCTCCACGGCCTCGTACTTCACCGGCGCGCCGACCAGGGCCGGGTCCACGACCAGCACGACCAGCTCGTCCGGGCCGTCGTAGTCGCCGTAGAGGAACTCGGCGATGCGCGGGAGCTGTTCGCGGGTGGAGAAGTGGATGAAGCCCTCCTCCTGGAGGGTGCGGCCACGGGTCGACACCTCGTAGGTGCCGCACTCGCGCGCCGCCTCCCACAGGGAGCGCTCGGTGATGTGGACGATGTACGGAAGTTTCGGCATGCGGCCACGCTACGGCGCCGGCCGGGCCGCGCGCGGCTCCTCATCCGGCACCGGCGTCGTCCGCACCGTCCATGACAGTGCGGATCACCACGGGGTAGTCGATCAGTCCCTCGGGGCCGGGACAGCGGGTGACGCGTTCGGCGATCTCGGTGACCCGGTCCAGGCTCGCGCAGTCCACCACCCAGTAACCGGCCATCACCGCCTCGGTCTCGCCGTACGGGTCGTCGGTGATCACGGTCTCGCCGTCCGCGCCGCGCGCGACCAGCCGGGTCCGGGCGGGCTCGGCCAGGCCCTGGGCGTCGAGGAGTTCGCCGGACTCGGCGAGGTCGTCGTTGATCGCGCTCATGCACAGATACATGGCCTTGAGCCGCACCTCGGTCCAGGCCGGGGCGTGCCGGGTGGGCCGGCCGGCCATCGCGTCGTAGTCCGCCTGCGTCCCCTGCACCATCACCAGGTACTTCATGGTCCGCTCCTTCGGCTCACGACCACCCGGCTCAGGTCTTCTCGGCCTCGGATTCACCGGGGCGCGGTTGCTCGGTCCCGTCGTCCGCGGCCGCGGTCTCGGTCTCGACGGGCTGGCCGTAGGCCGCGCAGTCGGGGTTGCGGCAGGGGCCGGGGCCCCACACCGGTACCCAGGCGCCCAGCGTCTTGCGCCGTCCGACGACCGTGTCGACGGGCTGCCCGCAGACGGGACAGACGTGGTCCTCGCTGTCCATGTCCTCAGGGTAGGGCGGGCGGGGGTTCAGCGCTTCCTGCGGTATGTCCGCACCAGCGCGCCGTTGCCGAAGGTGCGCACCGAGTGCAGGGTGAACTCCTTGATGTCGAGACCGGTGCCGAACATCGGCATGCCGGCGCCGTAGACGATGGGGTAGGTCTTGATGAGCAGTTCGTCGATCTCCTCGAGCAGCGCGCCCGCGACCAGCGAACCACCGCACAGGTAGATGTCCAACCCGCCTTCCTCGGCCTTCAGTTCGCGCACCCGGCCGACCAGGTCGTCGGCGATGACCTCGACGTTCGGGTCGGGGGAGCTGCCCAGGGTGCGTGAGGCGACGTACTCGCGCAGATGGGCGTAGGGGCTGGTGATGCCCTCCTTCAGCGCCAGCTCGTAGCTGGCCCGGCCCTGGATGACGGTGTCGAACCGCTTGTTCTCCAGGTCGTCCAGGCCCATCGGCTTGCGGACGTGGGTGGGGAGGGTCTCCGGGAACTCCGTCCCGAGGAACGCGAGGTACTCCTCGTCCAGGAAGCGGTACATCGCGGAGCCGTCGCCGTGCTCGTCGCCGATGAAGCCGTCGAGCGAGCAGGCGACGAAGTACGTGAGCTTTCGCAAGCTTGGTCTCTTTTCGTAGGCTGCGGAGCGGCCCAATAACCACTCCGGCTGTAGTGCTTCATTTGTAGTACTCCGGTTGTAGTGGTGGCAAGGTCTTTCAGGGATGCAGTCGAAGACCGAGAACAAGTGGGAGAGAGGATTCCGCATGGCGGGCAATCCGGAACGGCGGGCGGCGCTGGTGGACGCCGGGATCGCGGTGCTGGCACGGGAGGGCGCACGCGGGCTGACGTTCCGCGCGGTGGACGGCGAGGCGGGCGTGCCCACGGGCACCGCCTCCAACTACTTCGCCAACCGCGACGACCTGCTCCGCCAGATCGACGCCCGGCTGCATCTCCGGCTCGCGCCCGATCCGCAGGTGGTGCAGACGCTGCTGCGCGGGGCCCGCGACCGCTCCCTGGTCGTGGCCTTCATGCGGGACCTCATGGACCGCGCCACCCGCGACCGCACCGGCTATCTGGCCCTGCTGGAGATGCGTCTGGAGGCCACCCGGCGGCCCGAGCTGCGTGCCTCCTTCACCCGGTCGGTGCGCGGGGACCTGGAACAGGGCATGGCCTTCCACCGCCAGAGCGGTCTGCCCGGCGGCGACGAGACCGTCACCGTCCTCTACCTCGCGATGCTCGGCCTCATCCTGGAGCACCTGACACTGCCCGGCGTCCTGGACGGGGCTCTGGAGGGAGTGAGCGTGCCGGAGGGGCTGGTCGAGAGGATCGTGACGGCGATCGTCCCCGCCGAGTAGGCCGGCGGGGACGATCGCCGGACGGCTCGGCATGCCCCCGCGCCGGCTCGGAGAAGCAGCGGGTCCCGCGACCGTGGGGATGCGCGGGACCCGCGTGGCCGGAGCCCCGGTGGCCGCACGGGGTCAGGAGCCGCGCGGGCCCGGGGCTCCGGGGTCTTCCCGGCTCCCGGTGCCGGCGGCGCTCAGCTGCTGCGCCGGGTCACGAACTCGGCGAGCGCCAGCAGACCGCCCGCCGCCTCGGGGGCGGGGACCGCGCGGGACAGCTCCTGCACGGCACGGGCCATCCGGTCGGCCGCCTCGGCCTGCGCCCAGTCCCGGCCGCCGGCCCGCTCCACGGCCCGTGCCGTACGCGCGATGCCCTCGGCGTCACCGGGGACATGCGGCTTGCCGTACAGCTCGGTGAGTTCGGCCGCGGCCTCGGTGCCGGAGGAGAGGGCCGCCACCACGGGCAGCGACTTCTTGCGGGCGGCGAGATCGGCACCGGCCGGCTTACCGGTGCGCAGGGGGTCACCCCATATGCCGATGACGTCGTCGATCAGCTGGAAGGCGAGCCCGGCCTGACGGCCGAAGCCGTCCAGCGCCGCCACTTCTTCCGGGCCCGCGCCCGCGTACAGCGCGCCGAGGGCGCAGGCGCAGCCCAGCAGTGCGCCGGTCTTCGCCTCGGCCATGGCGAGCACCTCGTCGAGGGTGACCTCGTCCGGGGCGCGGTGCTCCATGTCCGTGTCGGTGTGCTGGCCGGCGCACAGCTCCATGACACAGTCCGCGAGCCGGGCCGCGGCCGGGCCGGAGGCCGGGTGCGGGTCCTCGGCGAGCAGCCGCAGGGCCAGCGCCTGCAGGGCGTCACCGGCGAGGATCGCGTCGGCGTCGCCGAACACGGTCCAGGCGGTGGGCCGGTGTCGGCGGGAGGTGTCCCGGTCCATCACGTCGTCGTGCAACAGCGTGAAGTTGTGGACCAGTTCGACCGCCACCGCCGCCCGGACCGCCGCCGCACGGGCTTGCGGGCCGCCGAGAGCAGCGGCCGCCGCCAGGACGAGCGCGGGCCGTATCGCCTTGCCCGCGTTGCCCGTTGCCGGGCTGCCGTCCGCGTGCCGCCAGCCGAAGTGGTAGAGCGCGATACGGCGCATGGGGGCCGGCAGCGACTCCAGGGCCGCCCGCAGCTCCGGGTCGACGACGGCCCGGGTGCGCTCCAGGAGCGCCGGCGCCTCCTGCCCTTCGGCATGCCCCTCGGCCTGCCGTTCCGGATGCCGTCCCGGATCTCCCTCGACGGGATCGGCACCGCTGTCGCCGCTCCTCCCCCGCCGTTCCCCCGCCGTGCCGGGCTGCGGCACGGCGGGGGAACGCTGTTCGGTCTCCGTCATGAACTCGGCCATGTCTCCCCCTCGCCAGGTCCGCGGACACCGGCAACGCCGGCCCGGCCGGACGCATATTCCGAGGGTCTACCCCTCCCGGCGGGCGGGGACACGGCCGCGAAGTGCGGAAACGTCACCTCCACCGGCCGATCTCGACGTTCTCCAGCACGCCGAGCGCGTCGGGCACCAGCACGGCGGCCGAGTAGTAGGCCGTCACCAGGTACTTGATGACCGCCTGTTCGTTGATGCCCATGAACCGCACGGACATGCTCGGCTCGATCTCGTCCGGGATGCCCGACTGCCTCAGGCCGATGACACCCTGGTCCTGCTCACCGGTACGCATCGCGATGATCGAGGTCGTGCGCTCCGGGGTGACCGGGATCTTGTTGCAGGGATAGATGGGCACTCCGCGCCAGGTCGGGATGCGGTTGCCGCCGATCTCGACGGTCTCCGGTACCAGTCCGCGCTTGTTCAGCTCGCGTCCGAACGCGGCGATCGCGCGCGGGTGGGCCAGGAACAGCTTGGTGCTGCGCCGGCGGCTGAGCAGCTCGTCCATGTCGTCCGGGCTGGGCACGCCGTCGTGCGGCTGGATCCGCTGGTCGTACTCGCAGTTGTGGAGCAGGCCGAAGTCGCGGTTGTTGATCAGCTCGTGCTCCTGGCGCTCTTTGAGCGCCTCGACCGTGAGCCTGAGCTGCTGCTCGGTCTGGTTCATCGGCTGGTTGTAGAGGTCGGCCACGCGCGTGTGGATGCGCAGCACGGTCTGGGCGATGCTCAGCTCGTACTCGCGGGGCCGCGCCTCGTAGTCCACGAAGGTGTGCGGGATGTCGGGCTCGCCGGAGTGGCCGGCCGCCAGCTCGACCTCCTTCTCGCCGTACTTGTTGGTCCGCTGCTCCGGCACCGAGCGCAGCTGTTCGAGGTGGTCGCGCAGGGTGTCCGAGCGCTCGGCGACCTGCTGGAAGTCCTGACGGCTGAGGATCAGCACGGTGGTCGCGGTGTCGGCGCGGACGGTGTACTCCCAGATGGCGTCCGGGTCCAGCAGCGCCTGCTCGCCGAAGTAGGCGCCGTCGGCGAGGACTCCGAGGACCGCGGCGTCGCCATAGGGGCCGGTGCCGATCTTCTCGACCCTGCCGTGCGCCAGCAGGTACACCTCGCCCGTCTGGTTGCCGAAGTCGGCGATCACCTCGCCGGGCGCGAAGTCGCGCTGGCGGCAGCGCCGGGCGAGCTCCGTCAGCACCTCCTCGTCCTCGTACGAGCGCAGGGCCGGCAGTTCGCCGAGCTCGGCCGGGATGACCTCGATCTGGTCCCCGGTCTTGACGAAGGTGATGCGGCCGTCGCTGACGGAGTACGTCAGCCGCCGGTTGACGCGGTACGTGCCGCCCTGTACGTCGGCCCACGGGAGTGTGCGCAGCAGCCAGCGGGAGCTGATCTCCTGCATCTGCGGAACGGACTTGGTCGTGGTGGCCAGGTTCCGCGCGGCCGCCGTCCCGAGGGACTGCTGCGGCTTGCCCTGATCCGTGCGGACCTCTTCGCCTACCGACATAGAGAATTGCCTCCCAGGTATGCCCGGCACCGAGTCGCAGGGGGCACCGGTCTCGGTATCCAAGCCTTCCATCACGGAGCGTGTCCGTGCCATTACCCGAAAGAGCGGGAATGGATCATCGGATTACCGGGCACGAAGAGGGACTCCACTCCAGCCCCCAGGACGCGGGAGACCCGCGCCACCTGGCCGGATCGGCTCGCACAGCGTGCGAACGACGTGCTGCGGGGCGTCCGGTTTCGGTAGAGGTGTCGGTACACGGACCGGCACGGCACGAAGGAGGCGGCATGGCCCCACCCATGTCCGCGAGCGGGTTTCTGGACGCACTGCGAGCGGAGGGCGCCGCGGTCGTCGAGGTCGGCGACTGGCGCAACCACAACCGCAACCACAAGGGCCCGTGGGGGCCCGTCCACGGCGTGATGATCCACCACACGGTGACCCGGGGCAGCGCACACACCGTGCGGATCTGCCGGGACGGCCATCCGGGGCTGCCGGGCCCGCTGTGCCACGGCGTGATCACCAAGGACGGCACGGTCCACCTGGTCGGCTACGGCCGCGCCAACCACGCCGGCCTCGGCGACGACGACGTGCTGCGGGCCGTCATCGCCGAGAAGGCGCTGCCGCCGGACAACGAGGCCGACACCGACGGCAACCGGCACTTCTACGGTTTCGAGTGCGAGAACCTGGGCGACGGGGAGGATCCGTGGCCCGAGGCCCAGCTGGACGCGATCGAGCGGGTCGCCGCCGCGGTGTGCCGCCGGCACGGGTGGACCGAGAGGTCGGTCATCGGCCACCTGGAGTGGCAGCCGGGGAAGGTGGATCCGAGGGGGTTCGGCATGGATTGGCTGCGGGATCGCGTGGCAGAGCGGCTGAAGGGGTAGCGCCGTAGGGCTTCCGTGCCGTCGCCTGCGCCGGTAGGCGTCCCCACCCGGGCCGGCCCCGGTGCCGGGCGACAATGGAGCGGTGACCAGCCGGACCGCCCTCGCCCCTCGCCTCCCCTCACCTCTCCAAGAGGTCAGGGACGACCGGTTCGGGCGGCGCGGGCTCCGGCTCGTCCTCAAGCGGGACGATCTGATCCACCCCGACCTCGTCGGCAACAAGTGGCGCAAGCTCGTGCCGAACGTCGAGGCGGCGGCGGGGCGGCCGCTGGTCACCTTCGGCGGGGCCTACTCCAACCACCTGCGGGCCACCGCCGCCGCGGGCCGGATCCTCGGGCTGGCGACCACCGGCGTGGTCCGCGGCCAGGAGCTGGCCGACCGTCCGCTCAACCCCTCGCTCGCCCGGTGCGCGGCGGACGGCATGCGGCTGCACTTCGTCGACAGAGCGACATATCGTCGCAAGACCGACCCCGAGACCCTGGCCGCGGTCCTGCGCGCGGCCGGGGCCGAGGAGGCGTACGTCGTGCCCGAAGGCGGCAGCAACAGCGCGGCCGTCCACGGCTGCCGGGCGCTGGGGGCGGAGTTGCGCGGGTTCGCCGATGTCGTCGGCGTCGCCTGCGGCACCGGTGGCACGCTCGCCGGACTGGCCGCGGGTCTGGCCCCGGGGCAGCGGGCGCTCGGCGTGCCGGTCCTCAGGGGCGGCTTCCTGGCAGACGACGTACAGGCACTGCAGGAACGTGCCTTCGGCGGCCGTACCGGCTCCTGGTCCCTCGACGAGCGTTTCCACTTCGGCGGTTACGCCCGCACGACACCCGCACTGCACGCGTTCGCCGAGGACTTCGAGGACCGCCACGGGCTGCCCGTCGAACGTCTCTATGTCGCCAAGTTGCTCTACGGACTGGTCGCCCTCGCGCAGGAGGGCGCCTTCGCGGGCGGGACGACGGTCGCCGCCGTCATCACCGGGCGGCCGTTCCCGTAGCGCTACTCCGTCTCCCGGTAGGCCGCCGCCTCCTCCAGGTCCAGGCGTCTGAGCAGCGCGCGCAGCATCTCGTCGTCGATGTAGCGGTGGTCGCGGAGCTTGACGAAGACCTCGCGTTCGGCGCCGATCATCTCGCGCGAGAGGCGGCGGTAGGTGTCGTCGACGGACTCGCCGGTGATGGGGTTGGTCTGGCCGAGGCGCTCCCAGACGGCGTTGCGGCGGCGCTCCAGGACCGTGCGCAGTCGGTCGGCGAGCGGCGGGGGCAGTTCGTTGCGTTCGTCGGCGAGGAGGTCGTCGAGGCGCCTCTCGGCGGCCCGGGAGGCCTGCGCCTGGGCGTTGGCCTCGGCGAGGGTCTCGGCCTGCGCGTCGCGGCCGGGGAACTTCATCAGGCGGATCAGCGGCGCGAGCGTCAGGCCCTGCACCACGAGGGTGCCGATGACCGTGGTGAAGGTCAGGAAGAGGATCAGGTTCCGCTGCGGGAAGGGGGTGCCGCCGTGCACCGTGAGCGGGATCGAGAAGGCGATGGCCAGGGACACCACACCGCGCATGGCGGCCCACGACGCCACGGCCGGCGCCCGCCAGGTGGGGTTGTCCTCGCGTTCCCGGATGTGGCGGAAGAGCAGCCTGGGCAGGAAGGCCGCCGGATACACCCAGACGAACCGGGCCACGACGACCGCGAGGAAGACCGCGATGGCGTACCAGGCCGCGTCACGGCCCTGGTACGCGCCCAGTCCCTTGAGGATGGTGGGCAGTTGGAGCCCGATCAGGGCGAACACCGCCGACTCCAGCACGAAGGCGACCATCCGCCACACCGCGTCCTCCTGGAGCCGGGTGGCGAAGTCGACCTCCCACGCGTGGTGCCCGAGGTAGACCGCGACCACGACGACCGCGAGGACCCCGGAGCCGTGGAACTGCTCGGCGACGCCGTAGGCGACGAACGGGATCAGCAGGGAGAGGGTGTTCTGGAGCAGGGCCTCCTTCAGGTGGGTGCGCAGCCAGTGGATCGGGACCATGAGCACCAGGCCCACCACGACGCCCCCGATGGCGGCGCGCAGGAACTCGCCGAAGCCGCCCGCCCAGGTGGCGCCCGCGCCGACGGCCGCGCCGAGGGCGACCTTGTAGGCGGTGATCGCGGTGGCGTCGTTGAGCAGGGACTCGCCCTGGAGGATGGTGGTGAGCCGGGAGGGCAGGCCGACCCGGCGCGCGATCGCCGCGGCCGCGACCGCGTCCGTCGGCGCCACCACCGCGCCCAGCACCAGCGCGGCGGGCAGCGGCAGCCCCGGTACGACGAGATAGGCGACCCAGCCGACGGCGAAGGTCGCGAAGAGCACGTACCCGATCGACAGCAGCCCCACGGGCCGCATCTGGGCGCGCAGGTCCAGATACGAGCTCTCCGTGCCCTCCTTGTACAGCAGCGGCGGCAGCACCAGCGGCAGGACGACCTGCGGGTCCAGGGTGTAGGGCGGGATCCCGGGGACGTACGAGACCGCGAGGCCCACGGCGACCAGCAGCAGCGGTGCCGGCACCGGAGTGCGCCGGGCGGCCCCCGCGATCGCCGCACTGCCCGCCACCAGCAACAGCAGCGGCATCACGTCCATGCCCCTCGCCCACCCTCGTTTTCCGCGCGGCCACCCGCACGCCCGTCGTAATCTGGCAATCATGAAACAGTGCACGCACTCCGACGCGCTGCCGCACCCGGAGCCGGATCCGCTCGCCCCGACCTGCCCGGAGTGCCTGCGCGACGGCACGCACCCCGTGCAGCTGCGGCTGTGCCTCACCTGCGGCCACGTCGGCTGCTGCGACTCCTCGCCCGGACGGCACGCGACGCAGCACCACGAGACGACCGGTCACCCGATGATGCGGACGTTCGAGCCCGGCGAGGACTGGCGGTGGTGCTTCGTGGACCACGTGCTCGTCTGACCCTCTTACGAGCGGGTTCTCGGGTGATCGCATTCCCGCTCGACCCTGTTCTCGTGTGACACTGCATGCGGCGGCGGCCGCACGACGGTTCGAGCGTCAGACGTCTGGGTACGTCAACCCGGCGCATGGTGTTCCCATTTGGGTCCGCAAACCCCCTAGACACGGAGCGTATGCACAGCTTTACTGTGAGTGACGTCAGGGGGGTTGGGTCCCGGGACAGGACCGTTCGGACCGCGATAGCGTCACCGCGGAACCACGTACGCGTTACCCCGGGGGGCGACCCCCTCGGCCCCGTAAAGCTTGTACCACCATGGAGGTGAGGGTGTCCCAGATCGCAGGCGAGCCCGCGGCGAACCAGGACTTCGTGGAAGTCCGGCTGCCGGCCGCGGGTGCCTACCTGTCGGTGCTGCGGACGGCCACGGCCGGTCTGGCGGCCCGCTTGGACTTCACCCTGGACGAGATCGAGGACCTGCGCATCGCCGTGGACGAGGCCTGCGCGATCCTGCTCCAGCAGGCCGTGCCCGGCTCCGTGCTCAGCTGTGTCTTCCGGCTCGTCGACGACTCGCTGGAGGTCACGGTCTCGGCGCCGACCACGGACGGTCACGCCCCCTCGCGGGACACCTTCGCCTGGACCGTGCTCTCGGCCCTCGCGGGCAAGGTCTCGTCCGCCGTCGACGAGGACAAGACCGTGTCGATCAGCCTCTACAAACAGCGCGGCGCGGGCCCTGGCCCGGCGTGAGGAACGGGGACGGTCCGGTGCGGGACGAAGAGCGCGGCACACGCGAGCTGCCGGCGGGGGACGGGGGTGCCCCCTGGCCCAGCACGGGCGAGGTCTCCGGGGAGTCTCCCGGGGACGGCTCCCGGCGCATGGCGGACGGCATCGACGGCATCCCCGAGCAGGCCAGGCCACACCCGGAGGACGACTCCGCGCGGATCGCCGGTGACGGTGCCGTGCAGGACGTACCGCCGGACGGGCCCGGCGGCGCCGGGCCCACCGGCCGCACGGGGGCCAGGGCTGCTCGGGGAAGGGCTACGGGCGGGACGATGAGCGAGCACGAGCGGTACGCCGACGACGGGGCGCTGAGCGCGGAGGCCGTGCAGGCGGTACAGCACGACCCGGCGGACCGCAGCGGGGCGCGGGCGATGTTCGTGGAGCTGCGCAAGCTGAACGCGGGCAGCGCGGAGTACGCGGAGCTGCGCAATCAGCTGGTCCGTATGCATCTGCCGCTCGTGGAGCACCTGGCGCGCCGGTTCCGCAACCGCGGCGAGCCGCTCGACGACCTCACCCAGGTGGCCACGATCGGCCTGATCAAGTCCGTCGACCGGTTCGACCCGGAGCGCGGCGTGGAGTTCTCCACGTACGCCACCCCGACGGTGGTCGGCGAGATCAAGCGGCACTTCCGCGACAAGGGCTGGGCGGTCCGCGTGCCGCGCCGGCTGCAGGAGCTGCGGCTCGCGCTGACCACGGCGACGGCCGAGCTGTCCCAGCTGCACGGCCGCTCCCCCACGGTCCACGAGCTGGCCGAGAAGCTCGCGATCTCCGAGGAGGAGGTCCTGGAGGGCCTGGAGTCCGCGAACGCGTACTCCACGCTGTCCCTGGACGTCCCCGACACCGACGACGAGTCCCCGGCGGTGGCCGACACCCTCGGCGCGGAGGACGAGGCGCTGGAGGGCGTGGAGTACCGGGAGTCCCTCAAGCCGCTGCTGGAGGATCTGCCGCCGCGGGAGAAGCGGATCCTGCTGCTGCGCTTCTTCGGGAACATGACCCAGTCGCAGATCGCGCAGGAGGTCGGCATCTCCCAGATGCACGTCTCCCGGCTGCTGGCCCGCACCCTGGCCCAGCTGCGGGAGAAGCTGCTCGTCGAGGAGTGAGGGCGCTTACTCCGCGCGACCCGGTCCCTTGATCCCGAGGGCCCGGGTCGTCTCCCCGTTGACGAGGAGGACCAGCGCCGCCACGGCGACCACGGCGAGGGCGATGCCGGCCGGGATGGCCATGCTGTCGGCCTTGAGCAGGTTGTAGGCGATCGGCAGCGCCATGATCTGGGTGATCACCGCGGGGCCGCGGCTCCAGCCGCGCCGCAGCAGCAGCCCGCGCGCGGCGAGCAGCGGCAGCAGCGCGAGCACGACCAGCGTGACGCCCAGGGTCACGGCCTGCTGCCGGTCGTCCGGGTCTCCGGTGAGCCCGAGCACGAGCACCCACAGCCCGCCGACCGCCAGCGCGACACCTTCGAGGGCGGCCAGCACGGCGGCGTAGGTCAGCCGGCGGGGACGACCCGCCGCGCCGGCTTCGGCGGTGTCGGCGGCGTTGGGGGCGGGGTTCTGCTCACTGCTCACCCCAGCAGGGTAGCGGGGCCGGTGTCGGGCGCCCCGAACGGGGCGCGGGGAGCCGCGGCTCGCCAAGTGTCCAGTGTCACGCCACCACCTCTTACCCGATCCCTACCTCGGTATGGGCCCGGTACCCCCCAGTAGGTACGCTGCAGTCCATGCGTGCACTTCTCGTGGTCAACCCGGCGGCAACCACCACAAGCGCACGCAGGCGTGACGTGCTGATCCACGCGCTGGCGAGCGAGATGAAGCTGGAGGCGGTCACCACCGAGTACCGCGGGCACGCGCGCGACCTCGGCCGGCAGGCGGCGGACAGCGACGACATCGACCTGGTCGTGGCCCTCGGCGGTGACGGCACGGTCAACGAGGTCGTCAACGGCCTGCTGCACTCCGGTCCCGACCTCGAGCGTCTGCCCGGTCTCGCCGTCGTACCCGGCGGCTCCACCAATGTCTTCGCCCGCGCCCTGGGCCTGCCCAACGACCCGGTCGAGGCCACCGGCGCCCTGCTGGACGCGCTGCGGGAGGGCCGGGAGCGGGTCGTCGGCCTCGGGCTGACCTCGGGTACGCCCGGCACCGGGGACGAGGCGGTCCCGGACCGCTGGTTCACCTTCAACGCGGGACTGGGGTTCGACGCGGGTGTCGTCGGCCGGGTGGAGCAGCAGCGCGAGCGCGGGAAGAAGTCGACGCACGCGTTGTACGTACGTCAGGTGCTCCGGCAGTTCCTCGGTGAGCCCAACCGCCGGCACGGCTCGATCACGCTGGAGCAAACGGGTGAGGATCCGATCGCCGATCTTGTGGTCGCCATAGTCTCGAACACGTCCCCTTGGACGTATCTCGGCAATCGCCCCATGTACACGTCGCCTAAGGCCTCGTTCGATACCGGCATCGACGTGCTCGGTCTCAGCCGTCTGTCGACCGCCGCGGTTGCCCGGTATGGCACCCAGTTGCTCACTTCGTCCCCCGAGCGCGGACCCCATGGTCGACATGTCGTCTCGCTGCACGATCTGGACCAGTTCACCTTGCATTCGAAGGTTCCTCTGCCCCTGCAGATGGACGGTGACCACCTGGGACTGCGTACGAGCGTGACGTTCACAGGCGTACGCCGTGCACTGCGTGTGATTGTGTGAGCGGAACAGGCAAAAGTCCTTTCACTCGAACGTTTAGGCCAGGATCCACCCCATGGAAGTACGGCTGTGACCTAGTCGACACCGAGGAATCAAAAAAAACTTTCTGGAAGGGGTTGTATCCGTCGCCGAGGTTTGCGAGTCTCTACCTGGCGATCGGGACGGCCCGCGAGACCGGCCTCCACTGATCACCGGAACCCCTCTTCAAAACCAAGGACCACGCCGGGGAAGACTCGGCGGTCGGCCCTTCACTTGTTGAGGGATTCGTGAAAGCGTTCACATTCACAAGCAACCTGCACGTAATACGTTCAGAGAACCTAGGAGAGGTAGCAGCCATGGACTGGCGTCACAACGCCGTTTGCCGCGAGGAAGACCCCGAGCTCTTCTTCCCCATCGGCAACACCGGTCCTGCGCTGCTGCAGATCGAGGAAGCCAAGGCCGTCTGCCGTCGCTGCCCGGTGATCGAGCAGTGTCTGCAGTGGGCGCTCGAGTCCGGTCAGGACTCCGGCGTCTGGGGTGGTCTCAGCGAGGACGAGCGCCGCGCCATGAAGCGCCGCGCCGCCCGCAACCGGGCTCGTCAGGCCTCCGCCTGACATACCCACCCCTGCTGACAGCCTGAGCTTGGCGGCGCGTGCAGCACGCACGCATCTCCCGCCCCCGAGCCGCAGCGCGCAGTATCCCCCGATGCCGCTAGCGATATAGCAGAGCAGCAACGAGCACGAGCCTCGGACCCATGGCGGTCCGGGGCTTTTTGCTGTCCGCGCCTAGCCGCGTCCACCGGCAAAGCCCCCTTCGCCGTAAGCCGGTTGGGCTACTTCTGCGCCCGCACCGGAATGTCGAGGATCACCCTGGTCCCCCGGCCCGGCGCCGGCACCATGTCGAACGTGCCGCCCAACTCGCCCTCCACCAGCGTCCTTACGATCTGCAGGCCGAGGTTGCCCGAGCGGTGCGGGTCGAAGTTCTCGGGCAGGCCGACGCCGTCGTCCTGGACGGTGACGAGGAGGCGGGCCTCCTTGGTCGTACCGCCGCGGACCGCGGAGACCTCGACCGTGCCCGTGTCGCCCTCGCGGAAGCCGTGCTCCAGGGCGTTCTGCAGGACCTCGGTGAGCACCATCGACAGCGGGGTGGCCACCTCGGCGTCGAGGATCCCGAACCGCCCGCTGCGCCGGCCGGTCACCTTGCCCGGCGAGATCTCGGCGACCATCGCCAGCACCCGGTCGGCGATGTCGTCGAACTCCACGCGTTCATCCAGGTTCTGAGACAGCGTCTCATGCACGATCGCGATGGAGCCGACCCGGCGGACGGCCTCCTCCAGGGCCTCCCGGCCGCGCTCGGACTCGATGCGCCGGGCCTGCAGCCGCAGCAGCGCGGCGACCGTCTGGAGGTTGTTCTTCACCCGGTGGTGGATCTCCCGGATGGTCGCGTCCTTCGTTATCAACTCGCGCTCGCGGCGGCGCAGTTCGGTGACGTCCCGGCACAGCACCAGCGAACCGATCCGGGTGCCCTTGGGCTTGAGCGGGATCGCCCGGAACTGGATGACGCCGTCGTTGGCCTCAATCTCGAACTCGCGCGGCGCCCAGCCGCTGGCCGCCTTGGCGAGCGCCTCGTCGACCGGACCCCGGGTGGGGGCGAGTTCGGCGGTGGTCTGCCCGAGGTGCTGGCCGACCAGGTCGGCGGCGAGGCCCAGGCGATGGTAGGCGGACAGCGCGTTCGGGGAGGCGTACTGGACGATGCCGTCGCCGTCCAGCCGGATCAGGCCGTCGCCGACGCGCGGCGAGGCGTCCATGTCGACCTGCTGGTCGAGGGAGGGGAACGATCCCGCCGCGATCATCTGCGCGAGGTCGGAGGCGCTCTGGAGGTAGGTCAGCTCCAGGCGGCTCGGGGTGCGGACGGTGAGCAGGTTGGTGTTGCGGGCGATCACGCCGAGGACGCGGCCCTCGCGCCGTACGGGGATGGACTCGACCCGTACGGGGACCTCTTCGCGCCACTCCGGGTCGCCCTCGCGCACGATCCGGCCCTCGTCCAGCGCCGCGTCCAGCATGGGCCGCCGGCCGCGCGGGACCAGGTGGCCGACCATGTCGTCCTGGTAGGAGGTGGGACCGGTGTTGGGGCGCATCTGGGCGACCGAGACGTACCGGGTGCCGTCCCGGGTGGGGACCCACAGAACCAGGTCGGCGAAGGAGAGGTCGGAGAGCAGCTGCCACTCCGAGACCAGCAGATGGAGCCACTCGAGGTCGGAGTCGTCGAGGGCGGTGTGCTGGCGGACCAGTTCGTTCATGGAGGGCACGTCTGCGAGCGTACCCGCACGTTTGAACATGGCTGAAAAACATCTGCGGCCGACCCCGGAAACACCCGCGGGCCGCGGCGCCTGGAAGGGACCCTCAACCCTCCCGGCACCGCAGCCCGGAGCATCATCGGCCGTGGGGTGTGCGGTCCCGGTCGGCCGAAGGTCGAGGAGCCGGGGCAGTCAGGGCAGAGAGCACCGGTTCCTCGGTCCGCCTTCCTGTGCGGGGAAGGCGGAGGCTTGTTCACTTGGATGTCCACTGCGATTCTGGACTAGACCACAACGATGTGTCCATGGTCTTGTCGGCATGCACGAAGACTCGGTCCACACCCCGACGCACAAGACCGGTGCACCCCGTGCACAGAAGCGATGGCACGCGATGCCACGCAGCCTAGCCCGCGCGGGTCACCCTTGGGGCCAGATGGACAGGGCAATTTCCGCGAGCGCTTCCAGTTCCCCACGGCTCGCTCCGTCGCGGGCCTGCTGGGACATGCCCTGGACCATGGCGCCGGTGTGCCGGGCGAGGGCGGCGGCGTCGGTGCCGGCCGGGAGCCGCCCCGCCGCGACGTCCGCCCGGATCCGCGACTCGAAGGCGGCGATGTCCGCGTTGCGCCGATCGCGCAGCAGCCGCGTCACCTCGGGGCTGGTGCAGTTGGTGGCGGCGTGCACGACCAGGCAGCCGTAGGGGTGGGCGGGGTCGGTGTACGCGGCGGCGGCCTCGCGCAGCATGCACGCGACGGCGGCGCGGGCGGTGGGCTCCTCGGCGAGGGCGCGATCGCCGAAGGCGCCGTGGGTGTCGGCGTAGAGCCGCACGACCTCCTCGAACAGTGACCGCTTGTCACCGAAGGCCGCGTACAGGCTGGGAGCGCCGATGCCCATGATCCGGGTGAGGTCGGCGACCGAGGTGGCCTCGTAGCCGTGCTCCCAGAAGGCCATGAGCGCCTTCTCCAGGGCGGTGGCACGATCGAAGGAGCGCGGGCGGCCACGCGATCTGGAGGCTCCGGCCCGTGTGCTCGTGTCCTGACCACTCACCATGGGAGGGCATTTTATAGCGGCCCTTAGAGAAATGCGGGGCCCTCGGAAACACAAGGCGGGCGCGCTCCCCCGGGGACCCGGTTCTGTTAGATTGGTCTAAACCACATAGACGTCCAGAGCCCACTTCAGAACGGCAGGCCCAGCGTGGAAGTTGTCATCGTTCCGGACGCCGCGGGCGGCGAGCTGATCGCCGAGGCCATGGCGCAGCTGCTGCGACGCAAGCCCGACGCCCTGCTCGGCGTGGCCACCGGCTCCACCCCGCTGCCCGTCTACCAGGCGCTGACCGCGAAGGTGCGCTCCGGCGCCGTGGACACCTCGCGGGCGCGCATCGCCCAGCTCGACGAGTACGTGGGACTGCCCGCCGACCACCCCGAGTCCTACCGCTCGGTGCTGCGCCGGGAGGTCCTGGAGCCGCTCGGCATCGGCATGGACAAGTTCCTCGGACCCGACGGCACCGCCGAGGACGTCCGGGCGGCCTGCGCGGCGTACGACCGAGCGCTCGCCGAGGCCGGCGGGGTGGACCTGCAGCTTCTCGGGATCGGCACCGACGGTCACATCGGCTTCAACGAGCCCTGTTCGTCCCTCGCCTCGCGCACCCGGATCAAGACGCTGACCGAGCAGACCCGCGTCGACAACGCCCGCTTCTTCGACGGCGACATCGAGCAGGTGCCGCACCACGTCATCACCCAGGGCATCGGCACCATCCTGGAGGCCCGGCACCTGGTGCTGCTGGCGACCGGCGAGGGCAAGGCGGACGCGGTCGCCGCGACCGTCGAGGGCCCGGTCGCGGCCGTCTGCCCAGCCTCCGCGCTCCAGCTGCACCCGCACGCGACGGTGGTCGTCGACGAGGCGGCCGCGTCCAAGCTGAAGCTGGCCGACTACTTCCGGCACACCTACGCGGGCAAGCCGGACTGGCAGGGGATCTGACGCCTGCTCGCCGCTATGGACTAGACCAGCCTTGGTCGCCATTGTATATAGAGGGGATCACGGAGCGTGCGGGTGGAGCCCTGACAGAGGAACCCGTGCCACGATGTGAGCCGTGGCCGATGGGATGTCGGTCGCTTTCGGCATCCGGAGCCGGGAAGGCAGAGCATGAGCACCGACGTCAGCAGTGCGGAGAACGAGGCCGGCACCACCGTCCGTACGGCGCGCGTGCCCAAGTACTACCGCCTGAAGAAGCACCTGCTCGACATGACGGAGACCCAGGCGCCGGGCACGCCGGTCCCGCCCGAGCGCACGCTGGCGGCCGAGTTCGACACCTCCCGCACCACCGTCCGCCAGGCCCTGCAGGAGCTGGTGGTCGAGGGGCGCCTGGAACGCATCCAGGGCAAGGGCACCTTCGTGGCCAAGCCCAAGGTGTCCCAGGCGCTCCAGCTCACCTCCTACACCGAGGACATGCGCGCCCAGGGCCTGGAGCCGACCTCGCAGCTGCTGGACATCGGGTACATCACCGCCGACGACCGGCTCGCCGGGCTGCTCGACATCGCCGCCGGCGGACGGGTGCTGCGCATCGAGCGGCTGCGCATGGCCAACGGCGAGCCGATGGCCATCGAGACCACCCACCTGAGCGCCAAGCGCTTCCCGGCTCTGCGCCGCTCCCTGGTGAAGTACACGTCCCTCTACACCGCCCTCGCCGAGGTCTACGACGTC
Organism: Streptomyces sp. NPDC050743; assembly: GCF_044456925.1. Lineage (NCBI taxonomy): Bacteria > Bacillati > Actinomycetota > Actinomycetes > Kitasatosporales > Streptomycetaceae > Streptomyces > Streptomyces sp. NPDC050743. The sequence goes on along the minus strand of NZ_JBITGJ010000006.1, from coordinate 92,454 downwards.
CACCTCGCCGAGGCCGAGGAGACCATCGAGACCTCGCTGGCCACCCCGCGCGAGGCGGGCCTGCTCGGCACCGACGTGGGCCTGCCGATGCTGATGCTCTCCCGCCACTCCCTGGACCACGAGGGCAAGCCGGTGGAGTGGGTGCGCTCGGTGTACCGGGGCGACCGGTACAAGTTCGTCGCGCGGCTGAAGCGGCCGGTCGAGTAGGACCCGCAGACCGTCGCTGAATCGATATACCGAGATCCGGACGAGGTCTTCCGCTTCCACGACACCGTCACCTACATTGCCTGCGCATTACACAGGTGATCAGCGAGGGGACGGAGCCGTGTCATGTCCGAAACGCCTGAAGTGAAACCACCGGTGGTGACACCGGTGCGCGTGGTCATCGGCCTGTGTCTCGTCGCGCCCTTCGTGGCGATGCTCTGGGTCGGCTCCTACGCCAAGACGGACCCCGCGTTCATCGGGATCCCGTTCTTCTACTGGTACCAGATGGCCTGGGTGTTGATCTCCACCGCGCTCACGATGACCGCGTACAAGCTGTGGCAGCGCGACCAGCGCGGCCGCACCTCCCAGAAGGGCGGTGAGGTGAAGTGAAGGACGGCGTCAACGGCGTCGCGCTCGGCGTCTTCATCTTCTTCTTCCTGGCCGTCACGGTCGTGGGCTTCCTCGCCGCCCGCTGGCGCAGGGCCGAGAACGAGCACTCCCTGGACGAATGGGGCCTGGGCGGACGGTCGTTCGGCACCTGGATCACGTGGTTCCTGCTCGGCGGCGACCTGTACACGGCGTACACCTTCGTCGCCGTACCGGCGGCGATCTACGCGGCGGGCGCGGCCGGCTTCTTCGCGGTGCCGTACACGATCCTGGTCTACCCGCTGATCTTCACGTTCCTGCCGCGCCTGTGGTCGGTCTCGCACCGCCACGGGTACGTCACCACCTCCGACTTCGTCCGGGGCCGCTTCGGCTCCAAGGGCCTGTCGCTGGCGGTGGCGCTGACCGGCATCCTGGCGACGATGCCGTACATCGCGCTCCAGCTCGTCGGCATCCAGGCGGTGCTGGACGTGATGGGCGTCGGCGGGGACGGCAGCACCAACTGGTTCGTGCGGGACCTGCCCCTGCTGATCGCGTTCGGCGTGCTCGCGGCGTACACCTACTCGTCCGGCCTGCGCGCCCCCGCCCTGATCGCGTTCGTCAAGGACACGCTGATCTACATCGTCATCGCGGTGGCGATCATCTACATCCCGATCAAGCTGGGCGGCTTCGACGACATCTTCGCCAAGGCGGGTCACGCCTTCAGCCAGGTCAACCCGGCGACGGGCAAGCCGCGCGGCGCGCTCGCGCCTCCGGAGGCCGGCCAGTGGACGTACGCCACCCTGGCCCTGGGCTCCGCGCTCGCGCTCTTCATGTACCCGCACTCGATCACCGCGACCCTGTCCTCCAAGAGCCGTGAGGTGATCCGCCGCAACACCACGATCCTGCCGCTGTACTCCCTGATGCTCGGCCTGCTGGCCCTGCTGGGCTTCATGGCGATCGCGGCCGGGGTCAAGGTCACCAACGGCCAGCTGGCCATCCCGCAGCTGTTCGAGAACATGTTCCCGGACTGGTTCGCGGGCGTGGCCTTCGCGGCGATCGGCATCGGCGCCCTGGTCCCCGCGGCGATCATGTCGATCGCGGCGGCGAACCTCTTCACCCGCAACATCTACAGGGACTTCATCAAGCCGGACGCCACGCCGAAGCAGGAGGCCCAGGTCTCCAAGGTCGTCTCGCTGCTGGTGAAGGTCGGCGCGCTGGTCTTCGTGCTGACGATGGACAAGACAGTGGCGATCAACTTCCAGCTGCTGGGCGGCATCTGGATCCTGCAGACCTTCCCGGCCCTGGTCGGCGGGCTGTTCACCCGCTGGTTCCACCGCTGGGCCCTGCTCGCCGGCTGGGCGGTCGGCATGGTGTACGGCACGGTCGCCGCGTACGGCGTCGCCTCCCCGACGCAGAAGCACTTCGGCGGCTCGGCGAAGGAGATCCCCGGCATCGGCGAGATCGGCTACATCGGCCTCACGGCCTTCGTCCTCAACGTCGTGGTCACCGTGGTCCTCACCTTCGTCCTCAAGGCCGTGAAGGCCCCCGAGGGCGCCGACGAGACCAAGCCGGAGGACTACACGGCGGACGCGGGCGACCCGGGGGTCCAGGTGGAGCTGCCGCCGGCCACCGCGGGCGCCGGTCACTGAGCGACTGCCGTACGACGGGCCGCCGGAGGAAATCCGGCGGCCCGTTGCCGTACCCCTCCGGCAGACTCGGTGCCATGGACATCCGGATCCGCCCCGCAGCCCCCGCCGAATACGACGCCCTCGGCGAGATCACCGCACAGGCGTACCTCCAGGACGGGCTCCTGGACTTCGGCGAGAGCGACGCGTACCTCGGCGAACTCAGGGACGTGGCCAAGAGAGCGGCCGCGGCCGACGTACTCGTGGCCACCCGGAACGACACCCTCCTCGGCGGAGTCACCTTCGTGCCCTCCCCCGGTCCCATGGCCGACATCGCCCGCCCCGGAGAGGCCGAGATCCGCATGCTGGCCGTCGCCGGAGCCGGCCGCGGCCAGGGTGCCGGCGAGGCCCTCGTCCGGGCCTGCGTCGACCGCGCACGGGCCACCGCGGGCTGCCGGGCCGTCGTCCTGTCGACCCAGCGCAGCATGCACGCCGCCCACCGCATCTACGAACGGCTGGGTTTCGTTCGCACACCCGAGCGGGACTGGAATCCGCTGCCCGAGTTGGACGACATCACTCTGCTCACCTACGAGTTGACGCTCTGACACCACCACGACACAACATCTGGGGGTGACGCGACAGCCCGGCACTAGATGTATGCTCATGCTCGCTGTCGCCGCAGGGGAATCCGGTGCGAATCCGGAACTGTCCCGCAACGGTGTACTTGTGCGCGTCTGCGCTCAGGAGTCAGTCCGAGGACCTGCCGACAGCGCACCCGGCCGTCCGGTTCGGGTGGCCTTCAGACGTCCGGGCCTCGTGGGATGGGCCGGTGGACGCGACGCCGTGTGCGCTCGTGGCTGCCTCCTGCCCTCCGCAAGGCCCCCGTGCCGAGCGAGGGAGAGCCCCACGTGACCATCGCGCCAGCAGATCCGGCTTCAGCCAGCGGCCTGGAGACCGTCGGTCCCGGTACCGCGTTGCTGCGGACCCTGACCGAGCTGACCGCCGACCTCCCCGACGCCGACCCTGGCCGGGTCGCCGCCGCCGCGCTGCGCGGCCGGTCGGCGCGCGCGGACGAGTCGGAGTTGCGCGAGCTGGCCACCGAGGCCGCCGCCGGGCTCATCTCCGAGGACCCCGCCTACTCCCGGCTGGCCGCCCGGCTGCTGACCCTCTCCATCCGCGCCGAGGCCGCCTCGCAGGGCGTGACGTGCTTCACCGAGTCCGTGGCCGTGGGGCACCGCGAGGGACTCATCGCCGACCGCACCGCGGAGTTCGTGCGGCTCCACGCCGAGCGGCTCGACGCGCTGATCGACCGCGGGGCCGACGACCGCTTCGGCTACTTCGGCCTGCGCACCCTGCACAGCCGCTACCTCCTGCGGCACCCGATCACCCGCGGGGTCATCGAGACGCCGCAGCACTTCATGCTGCGGGTCGCGAGCGGCCTGGCCGAGGACGACACCACCCGGTCCGTGGACGAAGTGGCCGCGCTCTACCGGCTCATGAGCCGGCTCGACTACCTCCCCTCCTCCCCCACGCTCTTCAACTCCGGTACGCGGCACCCGCAGATGTCGTCCTGCTACCTCCTCGACTCCCCGCTGGACGAGCTGGACTCCATCTACGACCGCTACCACCAGGTGGCCCGGCTCTCCAAGCACGCCGGCGGCATCGGTCTGTCGTACTCCCGGATCCGCAGCCGCGGTTCGCTGATCCGCGGCACCAACGGGCACTCCAACGGCATCGTGCCGTTCCTGAAGACCCTGGACGCCTCGGTGGCCGCCGTGAACCAGGGCGGCCGGCGCAAGGGCGCCGCGGCCGTCTACCTGGAGACCTGGCACTCCGACATCGAGGAGTTCCTGGAGCTGCGGGACAACACCGGTGAGGACGCCCGCCGTACGCACAACCTGAACCTCGCGCACTGGATCCCGGACGAGTTCATGCGCAGGGTCAACGCCGATGGGCAGTGGTCGCTGTTCTCCCCGTCGGACGTGCCGGAGCTGGTGGACCTGTGGGGCGAGGAGTTCGACGCCGCCTACCGCAAGGCCGAGGCGGCGGGCCTGGCGAAGAAGACCATGCCGGCCCGTGAGCTGTACGGCCGGATGATGCGTACCCTCGCGCAGACCGGCAACGGCTGGATGACCTTCAAGGACGCGGCCAACCGCACCGCCAACCAGACGGCCCTGCCGGGGCACGTCGTCCACTCCTCCAACCTCTGCACGGAGATCCTGGAGGTCACGGACGACGGGGAGACCGCGGTCTGCAACCTGGGGTCCGTCAACCTGGGTGCGTTTGTCGACATGGCGACCGGGGACCTCGACTGGCGGCGGCTGGACGAGACCGTCCGCACCGCCGTCACCTTCCTCGACCGCGTGGTCGACATCAACTTCTACCCGACCGAGCAGGCGGGGCGGTCGAACGCCAAGTGGCGTCCCGTCGGCCTCGGCGCGATGGGTCTGCAGGACGTCTTCTTCAAGCTGCGCCTGCCCTTCGACTCGCCGCAGGCCAAGGCCCTGTCCACGCGGATCGCCGAGCGGATCATGCTCGTCGCGTACGAGGCCTCCGCCGACCTGGCCGAGCGCAACGGCCCGCTGCCGGCCTGGGAGAAGACCCGTACGGCCCGGGGCGTGCTGCACCCCGACCACTACGGCGTCGAGCCGGCCTGGCCGGAGCGCTGGGCGGCCCTGCGCAGCCGTATCGCCGAGGTCGGCCTGCGCAACTCCCTGCTGCTGGCCATCGCGCCCACCGCCACCATCGCCTCCATCGCGGGCGTGTACGAGTGCATCGAGCCGCAGGTGTCGAATCTGTTCAAGCGCGAGACGCTGTCCGGTGAGTTCCTCCAGGTCAACTCCTATCTGGTGCAGGACCTGAAGGAGCTGGGCGTCTGGGACGCCCGCACCCGTGAGGCGCTGCGCGACTCGGGCGGCTCGGTGCAGGACTTCGCGTGGATCCCGGCCGACGTACGGGCGCTGTACCGCACGGCCTGGGAGATCCCGCAGCGCGGGCTCATCGACATGGCGGCGGCCCGCACCCCGTTCCTGGACCAGGCCCAGTCCCTGAACCTGTTCATGGAGACGCCGACCATCGGCAAGCTCTCCTCGATGTACGCGTACGCCTGGAAGTCGGGCCTGAAGACGACGTACTACCTGCGCTCCCGCCCGGCGACCCGCATCGCCCGCGCCGCCCAGGGCCAGGCGCAGACCAAGACCCCCATCCCCGTCCAGCAGGCCGCCGACCCCGACGCCGTCGCCTGCTCCCTGGAAAACCCCGAGTCCTGCGAGGCCTGCCAGTAATGTCCAACCGTCCCCAGAACCTTCTCGACCCGGGCTTCGAGCTGACCCTGCGCCCCATGCGCTACCCCGACTTCTACGAGCGCTACCGGGACGCGATCAAGAACACCTGGACCGTGGAGGAGGTCGACCTCCACTCGGACGTCGCCGACCTCGCGAAGCTGACGCCCGAGGAGCAGCACCTCATCGGCCGCCTGGTCGCCTTCTTCGCGACCGGTGACTCGATCGTCGCCAACAACCTGGTGCTGACGCTGTACAAGCACATCAACTCCCCCGAGGCCCGGCTGTACTTGAGCCGTCAGCTCTTCGAGGAGGCCGTGCACGTCCAGTTCTACCTGACGCTCCTGGACACCTACCTCCCCGACCCGGACGACCGCGCGGCCGCCTTCGCCGCGGTGGAGAACATCCCCTCCATCCGGGAGAAGGCCGGATTCTGCTTCAAGTGGATCAACGAGGTCGAGAAGATCGAGCGGCTGGAGACCAGGGCCGACCGCCGTCGCTTCCTGCTCAACCTGATCTGCTTCGCCGCGTGCATCGAGGGCCTGTTCTTCTACGGCGCCTTCGCGTACGTCTACTGGTTCCGCAGCCGGGGCCTGCTGCACGGCCTCGCCACCGGCACCAACTGGGTGTTCCGCGACGAGACCATGCACATGAGCTTCGCGTTCGACGTGGTCGACACCGTCCGCAAGGAGGAGCCGGACCTGTTCGACGACGAGCTCGGGCAGCAGGTCACCGACATGCTGCGGGAGGCCGTCGAGGCCGAGCTGCAGTTCGCGCGGGACCTGTGCGGCGACGGCCTGCCGGGCATGAACACCGAGTCGATGCGGCAGTACCTGGAGTGCGTCGCCGACCAGCGCCTCGTCCGCCTCGGCTTCGCCCCCGTGTACGGCTCGCAGAACCCGTTCTCCTTCATGGAGCTGCAGGGCGTTCAGGAGCTGACGAACTTCTTCGAGCGCCGCCCGTCGGCGTACCAGGTCGCGGTGGAGGGCACCGTCGACCTGGACGAGGACTTCTGACCCCTCCTTCCACCCCGATCGCTCCGGGCCTCCTGGGCCCTCCTGATCTGGCGGTCGATGATCTTGTCGTGCGCGATGCCGATCACCGCCGGGAGGACCAGGAGGCCCAGGATCCCGATCACGGCGATCATTCCGAGCAGTCCTTCTGTCTGTGTCACGTTCATGTACACCACTGTCACGCCGGATGCTCCTTACCGGGAGTGGCAGGACTGTCGTACACCCTCGATTTACTGCCACCGGCGAGGCACACTGGCAGCATGCTGCAGAACGTGGCCGCCGTGCTGCTGGACGGCGTGAACCCCTTCGAGATGGCCGTCGTCTGCGAGGTGTTCGGCATCGACCGCAGTGACGAGGGTCTGCCGGTGTACGACTTCGCGGTCGCCTCGGCCGAGGGCCCGGTGCTGCGCTCGAACGCGGGGTTCACCCTTCAGGTCGAGCACGGCCTGGAGCGCCTGGAGTCGGCGGATCTGATCGCCGTGCCGGCCGGGGCCCGCTACGACGCGCGCGCGTTCCCGCCGGAGCTGCTCGACGCCCTGCGCCGCGGGGTGGACCGCGGCGCCCGGGTGCTCAGCGTCTGCTCGGGCGTCTTCGTGCTCGCCGCCGCCGGGCTGCTGGACGGCCGGCGCTGTGCCGTGCACTGGCACCATGCCGAGGAGCTGGCCCGCCAGTACCCGCGGCTGAGCGTGGAGCCGGACGTGCTCTACGTCGACGAGGACCCCGTGATCACCTCGGCCGGCACCGCCGCCGGGATCGACGCCTGTCTGCACCTGGTGCGCAAGGAGCAGGGCCCCGAGGTCGCCAACAAGATCGCCCGCCGGATGGTCGTACCGCCGCACCGGGACGGCGGGCAGGCGCAGTACATCGAGCGGCCGCTGCCGAAGGGGCCGTGCGACACCGTCGGCGAGGTGCTGGTGTGGATGGAGGAGCACCTCGACCAGGAGGTGACCGTCGAGCAGCTCGCCGCCCGCGCCCACATGGCGCCGCGTACCTTCGCGCGCCGCTTCCAGCAGGAGACCGGGACCACTCCCTACCGGTGGATCCTGCGGCAACGGGTGCTGCGCGCGCAGGAGTTGCTGGAGGGGACCGACGAGACCATGGACGCGATCGCCTGGCGGACCGGGTTCGGTACGGCGGCGGCGCTGCGGCACCAGTTCGTCCGGGCGCTCGGCACCACCCCGAACGCCTACCGGCGCGCGTTCCGGGGCCCTGAGGCCGCCTGAGCGCGCGCCGGTACCAGGTGTCCTACCCTGACCCTCCTACCAAGGCAGCGGCCTCAGCAGCAGGTTGTGCGGGCGGAGTGTGATGCCCACGCGGGTGGTGTCGTTCGACCCCGCGACCTGCTCGAAACGGTACTTCGCCGAGATCGCCGCGGTGATCAGGCTCAGCTGGGTCATGGAGAAGTGGTCGCTGGGGCACTTGCGGTTGCCGACGCTGAAGGGGCTCATGGCGTACTTCGGCACGTCCTTGGCCCGCTCCGGCAGCCAGCGGTCGGGGTCGAAGTCGAGGTGGCGGTCGTAGGAGCGGGCGTCGCGCTGGATCGCGTAGGGGCTGTAGACGATGTCCGCCCCGGCCGGAATGCGATATTCGCCGAGCGCGGTGTCGGTCACCGCTCGCCGCGTCAATATCCATACGGCGGGCCGGAGCCGCATGGCCTCGACGACGACATTGTTGGTGTGCCGTAGTGAGCGGACGTGTTCGAATCCGACCGGTCGACCACCGGTCACGGATTCGACCTCGGTCCGTACCTTCTCGGCGTGTTCCGGGTGTTCCGCGAGGACCTGGAGCAGCCACATGATCGTGGACGCCACTGTTTCGCTGCCGGGGGTGAGTATCGCGACGACCTGGTCGTGGATCTCCTGTTCCCCGATGGGGTCGCCATTGTCGTCCTTGGCGTCCAGCAATGCCGTCAGCAAATCGTCCGGCTTTTGACCAGATGCCCTCCGCTCGGCGACGATCTCGTCGACCAGCAGATGCAGATCGGCCAGCGCCCGGTTGAATTCGCGGTTGGCCGGGAGCGGCAGCCGGTACAGCGGCCCGAGCGGGATGACCATCCGCCGGTACATGCCGCGGAAGACGGTGGCGAGGTCGACGCTGAGCCGCTCGGCGCGCTCGTCCATGTACTCGCCGCGCAGCAGGCAGCGGGCGGCGATGCGGACGGCCACCCGGAAGGACTCGGAGGTGCAGTCGACGGTCTCGCCGGGCCGCCAGCGCTCGGTCAGCGCGTGCGCCTCCTCCTCCATGATCGGCCCGTAGCCGGGGATCGCGTCGAGCCGGAACGCGGGCTGGATGGTGCGCCGCTGACGCCGGTGCCGGGGGCCGTTGGCGGTGGCCACGCCCTCCTTGCCGAGCAGCCCTTCGAGGGACTCCCACAGGGGCCCGTCGATCTTGAAGTCGGGGTTGAGCGCGAGCGCGCCGGTGAGTTCGGGGGTGGTGACGGCGTACACCGTCTTGGGGCCGAGCCTGAGGCGTACGACGTCGCCGTGGTCGCGGAGCCGGGACATGAACGCGAGCGGGTCGCGAACCAGTTTCAGGCCGTGCCCGAGGCCCGGCACGGCGCCCCCGGCCAGGGGCGGTTCACGCAGTTCGGTGGTGCCGGTGGTGGCCTCGGGGGTCTCGGGCCGCACAGACTCGACGGTCATTACTCACCTGCCGTTTCGTTCGTGACGTACGGGGGCGTGGACCGGTCGTCCCAGGTGTCGACCATGTACCGGCCGGACTCGTGGTGGAACCAGTAGACGGAGCTGAACCAGTTCCGCATATTGCCGACGCAGGCGCGCACCGCGGCGCTCAGTTCCTTTCCGCGGACCGTGTCGTCGGCGAGGCCGTCGGCGAACCGCAGGGCGTCATGCTCGACTCGAAGGAATTCATCGATGCATTCCTCGACGCGCCGCCTGACTTCGTCCACCGATTCCTCGAGAGTCAGCCTCTCATGGGTGATGAGACTGATGCCGAGATTGTGGACCTCGTCGCCCGCTATTTCCTTGGGCAGCGAGCACAGATCGTTGTACCAGGCGGCGAATTCCTGACTGAGCAGCGCGGCCCGGCGATAGGCCGGGTTTTTCCTTACGGAATTTGGGAGTTCACACCCGGCGCTCGGCTCCAGCAGGTCCGTCCATATCCGGTGCGCGAAGGTGTGCCGGCGCAGGGCGAGGTATTCCTCGACGCCGGGTATGTATGCCTCGGCGCGGTTGCGGTACTCGCGGTCGTAGGCCTCGATCACCGCGTGGAAGTGCCGGGCGAACCGCTGGTTCCAGGTGCGCGACAGGAAGCCGTACAGCCGCAGCACGCTGTCCGCGAACCCCGCGACCAGCGGATCCGGGTGGTGCAGATGGTGCCGGGGTGCGTCGAGGGCCGTGTGGAGGCGGTGCCTGAGGCGCCGCCAGTCGTCGGCCCGGCCGTGGACGACGTACCGGTCGTGGCGGTCGTCCCAGACGAAGAACCATGCGCTGTAGTCGGCGATGGCCTGCAGGACCTCGTCGGGGGCACCGAGGTAGTAGCCCGCCATGAGGTCGGTGTAGCACAGTCCATCGGCATATTCCCGCACCTTGTCCGCCGGCATGAGCCGTTTTTCCAGCAGCCAGAGCCGTGTCTTCTCCTGGAGTCGCGGCCAATACGGGTGCAGTTGCCGAGGAAAGGCGGACTCGATCACCGGGAGTGCCAGTGAGGGTGGTACTACGACCGCCATCGGCGTCGCTGTGGTGCCGTGTGGGAAAGCATGCACGTACAAACCCCTCTCCGCCGCCAGGAGCGCGCACCCTCCTGTCGTACCGGGCGTGCGCCGTTGCGTATCCCCGCACTTACATTCAGCACCACAACTGACCGTCATGGGAACGGATTTGCTTCACTCACTACCCCAGGGTGCCGAGAATCCCCCCTTGTGTGACTGATTAAGGATCACCAGACGGGTAGAAAGGTTCGGTTGTACGACGCACGGACGAGCGAGTCCGGGCATGGGAAGGGCGCCCGACCGGGAGTGATCCCGGCCGGGCGCCCCAAGCCCCCGGCACCCGCTAGTCGTTGGCGACCACCGGATAACGTGGCTCGTTCTCGGCCATCTGCCGCAGCGCGTCCTTGCGGTCCCGCTTGGACAGCCGGTCGATGTACAGGTAGCCGTAGAGGTGGTCGGTCTCGTGCTGCAAACACCGTGCGAAGTAGCCGGTGCCGCGGACCTTGATCGGGTTGCCCTGCTCGTCCTGGCCGGTCACCTCGGCGTAGTCGGGACGGGCGAGCGGCGCGTACGCCGTCGGCACGGACAGACAGCCCTCGTTGCTGTCGTCCAGGCGGCGCTGCTCGGCGGGCAGCTCGACGAGCTTGGGGTTGCAGACCACGCCGACGTGCCGGACGCCCTCGTCGTCGGGGCAGTCGTAGACGAAGACCTTCAGGTCGACGCCGATCTGGTTGGCGGCCAGGCCCACGCCCTCGGCGGTGCGCTGGCTGGCGAACATGTCGGCGACGAGCTGCTGCAGCTCCTCGCCGAACTCGGTGACGTCCTTGCACTCCTTGTGCAGCACCGGGTTGCCGACGACCGTGATCGGCCGCGAGGTCCCGCGCTCCCGCCAGGCCTTCTCGCGCTCCTCGCAGTCCTCCGTGTCGACGACGTATCCCTCGTCGTCGACGGGGAGCACGCCCGCGTGCTGCTGATCGGTGTCCTGCTGCGCCATGACCGACGTACGCCTTCCTGCAAACCTGGGAAAAGTCTCGGGTACAGCCTAAAGGCGGCAGGTCGTCGGCGGCTCAGCAAACCTCTTCCAGGTCCCGCCAGTCCCGCGAGTCCGGGCTGTCGGCGACCCACCCGTCCAGCAGCCCCCGCACCAGCGAAGCCGGCGCGGCCACCCCGCACTCCCGCTCCGGCACCCACAGCTGTCCGTCCGTGCGATGCCCCAGCGGCCCGGGATGACCGGGCTCGCTGTGGTCGTGCGGGTCCAGGTGATCGCCCTCGCCCTCGTCCGACGGCATCCGCGACTCCGAGCACATCCGGCACAGCAGCCGCACCGAGGAGGACCAGTCCTCCGCGGCGAACCCGGCGTCCGCGGCGAGCTGCTCCAGCGCGTCCCGGTCCGCCTCCGTGGCCGCCTCCAGCAGCACCACCCAGGTCGGAACGGGTGAGGGCGCCCACAGCTCGATCTCGTCGAAGACCGGGTACGCGTGCCCGGTGGACGTGGTGCGCTCGCCGTGCGGAACCCCGTCGTGCAGCACGACCTCGCCCCAGCGTCGCCCGGACGAGGGAAGCGGGATGGACAGCACCTCGATCCGCGCCGGGTCCAGCCTGCGGCCCCACACGACCTCGGCCTCGCCCTCCGGGGAGAGCCGTACGGCCGCGCTGCCCAGCTCCATGCCGACCGGTTCCCCGGCCACGGTGGCCCCGCCGGGCACCTTCAGCCCGTAGGCCTGCCAGGCTCGGCGGGCCAGCGGCCAGTCCTGCAGGGCGGTGGCGGCGATGCCGACGTTCCACCAGTCGGGCGCCCCGGCCTCCCGGTCCAGCAGCGCGACCGCCCGCAGACCGGCCGCGCGGGCCTGCTCCCAGTCGTGCCGGAACTTGTGCAGCAGGGCGAGGTTGAACCAGGACTCCGACAGCCAGGGCTCCAGATCGGCGGCCCGTGTCAGCAGCTCGCCCGCGTCCTCGTACCGGCCGTCGCCGATCAGCGTGAACGCGCGGTCGGTGGCCTGCCGCCAGGAGGCGGAGGGCCGGTGCCGTCCCTTGCCGAAGATCCTCACGATTCCCGCCTGCCAGTTCCAGTTCCGCTCAGTGGGCTGGCTTGTGCCCCCGGACACCCTCTCCCTCGCATCCAACCACGTACGGTGGGAGAGGCGCTCATTACCCATGGGTTACCCAGCCGCGGGGAGGGTCAGACAGTGCCGTGCGTCTCCCGTCGCCCGCCACCGGCGCGCTATCCCGCCAGGCCCGGGGCTGGGCGAGGACCCTGGCCAGGGACTCCACCACCTCCGGAGCGTAGTCACCGGCGGTGCCGAGGCGCAGTTCCTCCAGCGCCCGCAGGGGCCCCTCGGGGCCGGCGTCCCGGGTCTTCTCCTCGTAGGCGTTCACGGCCCGGATGATCCGGGCGGCGACGGGCTGTTCGCGGTAGGGGTCCGCCTGCCGCTCCACCATCACGGCGACGGCCGCGGACACACCGGTCTGCCGTACGACGGCCCCGCCGAGCAGCGCGATCCGCCGCTGCTGCGCGGCGGGCAGATCGGCGGTGGCGCCGGCCGGGACCGGGTCGACCAGGCTGAGCTGGCCGATGTCGTGCATGAGGGCCGCGTACTCCAGGACGGTCAGTTCGCCCCCGGTCAGGCCGAGATCCCGGCCGACGGCGAGGCTGAGCGCGGCCACGCGGCGGGCGTGCCCGGCGGGGGTGCAGCCGGCTATCTCGGTGGCCCGGGCGAGCGAGGCGATGGTCTGCCGGTAGGTGGCGCGGACGGCCGCGTACCGGCGCAGGGACAACTGGGTGAGCAGCAGGGGCAGGCAGAACACGGGCAGCGCCCACAGCCCGGCGACGGCGACCCCGAGCGCCATCACCGCGCCGGTCGCACAGACGGCGGAGCCGATGCCGAGCAGCCCGCGCAGCTCCTCGCGCAGCAGCGGGCCGAACGGCCAGCGGGTGCGGGAGTGGGCGAGAGCGGCGGCCAGGACGGCGTCGCACAGGGCGGTGAGGCAGAGCAGGGCGACGAGGAGCAGGGCGTAGGCGGGACCGCTCCAGGAGGCGAACACGCCCTTGTTGTAGAGGGGTTGGAAGCAGACGGCGGCGAAGCCGACGGTGAGCACCCGGCGGGCCAGATGGTCGAGGGTGGGGGTGCGTCCGTGCCAGATGTGCGGGACGGCGCCGAGCAGGGCGGCCGCGAGGACCACGGTGACGACCTGCGCCGCGTCGGCTTGCGTCGGCCGTCCGGCCACCGCGCCGAGCAGGGCGTACGACAGCGAGCCGGCGGTGGCGAGGGGGGCGGCCTGCCGTACCTCGGCGTCGCTCCACCGGGTCAGCTCGCCGACGGCTATGAGCACCCCGAAGGCGAGGGCGACGCCCCGTTCGTCGAGCCCGGTCCACAAGGTGGCGGCGAGGGAGCCGGCCCCGGCGAGGGCGGCGGCGCCGTGCACGATCCGCAGGGCGGTCACCGGGGTGCCCCGATGACCGGCGACCGGCCCTCGCTCTCCCGCGGCGTCCCGGTGTCCTCGGAGGTGACGGTGGGGTGCCAGCCGTAGCGGCCCAGTGCGCGGGCGAGCGCGTCCACCATGCGCGGGTCGAACTGCGCGCCCGCGCAGCGCTCCAGCTCGGCGACGGCCGCCGCGACGGGCCGGGCCCGGCGGTAGGAGCGGGTGGAGGTCATCGCGTCGAAGGCGTCGGCGACGGCGACGACCCGGGCGCACTCGGGGATCTGGCCGCCGACGAGGCCGTACGGGTAGCCGCTGCCGTCGAGGCGTTCGTGGTGGTGCAGGATCGCGGCGCGGGCCTCGCCGAGGAAGGAGATCCCGCGGACCATCTCGTGGCCGTACTCGGGGTGGAGTTCGATGATCCGGCGTTCCTCGGGGGTCAGCGGTCCGTCCTTGCGCAGCAGCCGGGTGGGGACGCCGAGCTTGCCGACGTCGTGCAGGATGCCGGCGAAGCGCAGGGTCTCGACGCGGTCGTCGTCCATGCCGAGTTCGCGGGCGATCATCACGGAGGCCTGTCCGACGCGTTCGCTGTGGCCGCGGGTGTAGCCGTCCTTGATGTCGACGGCCTGCACGAGGGCGCGGATGGTGGCCTGGTGGGCGGCGCGTTCGCGGTGGTACTGGGCGAAGACCCACCAGGACACGCACATCGGCAGCAGCACGAGCAGCGCGGCGACCGGACCATACGGGCTGCGCCACAGCACGGCCGTCATCAGCCCGGCCAGTCCGTGCACCGCGACCGGCGCGAGGGAGCGGGACAGCAGCCCGCGCCAGGCCCGGCGCAGCGGGATGCCGAGGGCGGCGGCGCGGATGCCGCCGTCGAGGACGGTGAGGATCAGACAGAAGGCGAGGACGGCCGCGCCGGCGGGCAGCAGCGCGTACGGGAAGTCGGAGGCGACCACCGCGTCCCGGCCGCCGAGCGCCCAGTGCACCCGGGCGGCGCCCCACACGGCGAGCGCGGGCTGCGCGGCCCGCCAGACGCGCCGCAGCGGCGCGGGCCGGTGCCCGGCTTGCCCGGCCGGGGACAGCAGGGCCGCGGGCAGCGGGACCAGCGCGGCGGCCGGCGGCGGCAGCAGGAACGCCCCGGCGAGCAGCACGGGGTAGAAGGTGCCGCCGAAGCGGCGGCGTACGACGTGCTCACAGGCGGCGTAGAGCGCGCAGAGCAGGCCGAGCGCCGGCCAGGGGGTGCGTATCGTCGGCAGCGGCAGGAGGCAGAGCAGCGCCAGCAGGGCGACACAGGCCACATAGCCGCGTGCCCTCGCGGGTACCGCCTCCATCGCGCCCCTCCCCCGACCATGCCTGTCCGGGGTCGGAGCCTAGGGCGGGGATCGGGGGGTGCGGGGTATGCGACCTGAGGATTAGCACGTTCGGGTGACGACCCGGCGGTCAGCTCTCCTGCGGGGTGGCGGTCACGTCGTGCTCGGGCACGGTCTGGCCCGAGCGGATCAGGTCGATCCGGCCCATGACCTTCGCGCGCAGGTCCGCGGGCACGTCGTCATGTCCGCAGCACCTCTTGACCAGCTTCTTCACGGCCTGCTCCAGGCCGTACTTCTCCAGGCACGGAGAGCATTCCTCGAAGTGGTGCTGGAACTTGTCGCGATCGACGTCCGGCATCTCACTGTCGAGGAACTCGTACAGATGGTCGAGGACCTCACTGCAGTCCGTCTCGTGCGGCTCTCCGCAGCTCATGAGCCCGAGCCTTTCGCTTCGTTCGACTCTCCGGCGCCCGCCGGGACCAGACCGCGCTCACGGGCGTAGTCCTCCAGCATGCCGCGCAGTTGACGGCGGCCCCGGTGCAGCCGGGACATCACCGTACCGATGGGTGTCCCCATGATGTCCGCGATCTCCTTGTACGCAAAGCCCTCTACGTCCGCGAGATAGACGGCGATGCGGAACTCCTCGGGGATCGCCTGCAGCGCTTCCTTCACGTCCGAGTCGGGCAGGTGGTCGAGCGCCTGCGACTCGGCGGAGCGCAGACCCGTCGACATGTGCGACTCGGCGCGGGCGAGCTGCCAGTCCTCGATCTCCTCCGCGGCGGAGCGCTGCGGCTCCCGCTGCTTCTTGCGGTAGGAGTTGATGAAGGTGTTGGTGAGGATCCGGTACAGCCACGCCTTGAGGTTGGTGCCCTCGCGGAACTGGTGGAAGGACGCGTACGCCTTGGCATACGTCTCCTGCACCAGGTCCTCGGCGTCGGCGGGGTTGCGCGTCATGCGCAGCGCGGCCGAGTACATCTGGTCGAGGAACTCGAGCGCGTCCCGCTCGAAGCGCGAACTGCGCTCGGCGGTGGACTCGGAGAACGACTCCGCGCTCACGCCCTGGCCCTCGGGCTGCTCCGCCTGGCCGTTGTCGGTCCCTGCGTCGGTACCGGTGACCGGACCCACCTCCTCAAGATCCCGGGCAGGACCGAGACCGGTCCCACTCGTTTCGGAGGATAGAACACGACCCGTGCCTGCCGCCCCTCGAATGGGAGTGGCCTTGGCCGCGTGCAGCACCGTCCAGTCCAGGTCAGTACGGCTGCTGCGGGCCGGGCAGATGGTCGAACCCATGCGGCGGACTCCCTCTTCTACGACGTCGGTGCCGAGGCCTCAGCACTTCTGTCCGGCTCAACAGAGGTCCACCCCGCAACATTCCCGGGGGTCACCCGAGTGACGCGCACCACTCCACGACACCCTCGGTGATGATCTCCAGGGCCCGCTCCTGGGTGATCTCCGCGCGCTTGGGGACCGCGAAGCCGTGATCTCCGTACGGCACTTCGATCAGCTCGTAGCCGCCCTTCGGGAACTCCTCCGGCTTGCCGAAGGGGTCGTTGCCGCCCTGCACGACCAGCGTCGGCACCCCCGAGCCCAGCAGTTCCTCGGCCCGGGACTTCTCCGGCTTGCCCGGCGGGTGCAGCGGGAAGCTCAGCGCGAGTACGGCGTGGGCGCCCAGCTCTGCGGCGGTACGGCAGGCGACCCGGGCGCCGGCGCTGCGCCCGCCGGAGATCACCGGCAGTTCCATCCCGGCCAGCGCGGGCCGGATGCCGCGCCAGCCGGTGTCCAGGGTCTTCGGCGCGGGGGCGAGCTTCTTGCCCGCGACCCGCCAGGGCTGTTCGACGAGGGCGACGGTCACGCCGTGCGCGGGGAGGGTCCCGGCGAGCGCCTGGAGATCGCGTGCCTCGATGCCCCCGCCCGCGCCGTGGCTCAGGGCCAGGACCAGCCGCGCCTTCTTCGCCTTGTGCCAGGTGATGCGTGCGGTCCCGGCGTCGGTCTCGACAATCTCGATCACCTAGAAGAGTGTGCCCTCTTCCGGCGCCTGAAGCTCCTTCAGCAGTTCCGGGCCGTTGTTGCGGACGTTGCTGACGGCCGTGGAGACCGGGTAGGCGCGCATCAGGCCGGGCGGGGGCGGGGCCAGCAGATCGCGCAGTGCGTCGGGGTCGGTGCGGGCCGGGTCGAGCCAGGCGTCCCAGCGGTCGGGGCTGAGCATCAGCGGCATCCGGGGGTGGATGTCGACCAGGGAGTGCGGGCCGTCGGCGGGGGCCACGGCGAGCGGGGTGCTCTCCGCCTCCGTGGTGATCACCGAGCAGGTGACCCACCAGGCCTGGGGGTGGTCGTCGGGCAGGGTGCGGTCGCGCCAGAACTCGTACAGCCCGGCCATCGCGAACACCGAGCCGTCCGCCGGCAGCACGAAGTACGGCTGCTTGCGCGGCCGCTTCTTCTTGCCCTCGACCTCCAGCTCGCGCTCCTGCGTGCCGGTGACCCACTCGTAGTAGCCGTCGGCGGGGATGATGCAGCGGCGGGCGGCGAAGGCCCTGCGGTAGGCGGGCTTCTCGTGCACGGTCTCGGCTCGCGCGTTGATCATGCGGGCGCCGCCCTCGGGCGTCTTGGCCCAGGACGGCACCAGTCCCCACTTCAGCTTGCGCAGCTGGCGAACCGGATGCGGGGAGTCCGCGTCTTTCAGGGGACGGTCGAGGACGGCGTAGACCTCCTTGGTCGGAGCCACGTTGTAGTCCGGCTCCAGGGTCTCCTCGGGCTCCCACTTCTCGATCTCAAAGATTCCTGCGAGATCCTCGGGCCTACGACTCGATGCATACCGTCCGCACATACGTGCCACACTGCCAGACTCCGCACGACCGCAGGGAGCCACTCGGAACATGGACAGCCTCGCCGCCCTCGCGCTGCCCGACCTGTGGGACCGGCTCACCGGTACCCAGCCCGATCCCGACCTGTGGGTGGTGCTCGCCACCTCGGTGGCCGCACTCGCCGTGGTGGTCCCGCACGCACTGTGGCGGATATCCCGCAACGCGATCACCATCGCGCACGAGGGCGGCCACGGGCTGATCGCCCTGCTCACCGGCCGGCAGCTCACCGGCATCCGGCTGCACTCCGACACCAGCGGCCTCACGGTCAGCCGGGGCAAGCCGTACGGGCTCGGCATGATCCTGACGGCCGCCGCCGGCTACACGGCCCCCTCGCTGCTGGGCCTCGGCGGCGCCGCCCTGCTGGCCGCCGGCCGCATCACGCTGCTGCTGTGGGCGGCGACGGCACTGCTGGTGGCGATGCTGGTGATGATCCGCAACGCGTACGGCGTCCTGACCGTGGTGCTGGCGGGAGGCGCCTTCCTGCTGGTGTCCTGGCTGACCGGACCGCAGGTGCAGGCGGCGTTCGCGTACGTGGTGGTCTGGTTCCTGCTGTTCGGCGGGGTACGGCCGCCGTTCGAGCTGCAGATGAAGCGGTCCCGGGGCGGCGCCGGGGACTCGGACGCGGACCAGCTGTCGCGGCTCACGCACGTACCGGCGGCGCTGTGGCTGTTCCTGTTCCACGCGGTGTCGCTGTGCTCGCTGATCGGCGGGGGCCGCTGGCTGCTGGAGGTGTGAGAACGGGCCCGGGGATCAGCGCTGCCGTGCGACGACGGCCCGTGCCGTGTCGGCGTTGGCCGCGTGGCCCTTCTTCAGGCCCTCCAGGGCGGCCCGGTGCTCGCGGATCTCGCTTTCTGAATGCCGGACTCGGCGGTGAACCAGATGTCCAGCAGATGGGTTTCCCGCTTGCAGGAGATGTCCGCGACGGCTGTCGTGCGTTCTTTCCCGGAAGGGTTCGCGCTCCCGAGCGAGAAACTGCACACGTGAAAAAAGCCGGATTGGCACGGCGGCCCGGCCGGCCCACAGCCCCCCGCGGCATGCAGGGGTGCGGCCGTCCCCAGCCACTAAAGTGGGGCGCATGACCGTTAACCCCGCACACACCGCCCTCTGGCCCGCCCCGCACGCGAGCGGAGCCGTCGACGCGACGGTCCACGTGCCCGGGTCCAAGTCGGTCACCAACCGCGCGCTGGTGCTGGCCGCCCTCGCCTCCGAGCCCGGCTGGCTGCGCCGCCCGCTGCGCTCCCGCGACACCCTGCTGATGGCCGGTGCCCTGCGCGCGATGGGCGTGGAGATCGAGGAGGGGGTCGGCCCGGACGGCACCGGCGAGGCCTGGCGGGTGCTGCCGACCGGCCTGCACGGCCCGGCCACGGTCGACGTCGGCAACGCCGGCACGGTGATGCGCTTCCTGCCGCCGGTGGCCGCGCTGGCCGACGGCCCCGTCCGGTTCGACGGCGACCCGCGGTCGTACGAGCGTCCCCTGCACGGGGTGATCGACGCGCTGCGCGCGCTCGGCGCCCGGATCGACGACGACGGCCGGGGCGCGCTGCCGCTCACGGTGCACGGCGGCGGTGCCCTGGACGGCGGCCCGGTGTCGATCGACGCCTCCTCGTCCTCCCAGTTCGTGAGCGCGCTGCTGCTCTCCGGACCCCGTTTCAACCAGGGCGTCGAGGTCCGGCACACCGGCGCGAGCCTGCCCTCCATGCCGCACATCCGGATGACCGTCGACATGCTGCGCGCGGTCGGCGCCCAGGTGGACACCCCGGAGTCGGGCGGCGAGCCGAACGTGTGGCGGGTGACGCCGGGCGCGCTGCTCGGCCGGGACCTGACGATCGAGCCGGACCTGTCCAACGCGCAGCCGTTCCTGGCGGCGGCCCTGGTGGCGGGCGGCAAGGTGCTGATCCCGGACTGGCCGGAGCGCACCACCCAGCCGGGTGACCGGCTGCGGGAGATCTTCACCGAGATGGGCGGCTCCTGCGAACTCACCGAGTTCGGGCTGGTGTTCACCGGTTCCGGCGCCGTCCACGGCATCGACGTGGACCTCGGCGACGTCGGCGAGCTGACCCCGGGCATCGCGGCCGTCGCCGCCCTCGCGGACTCCCCCTCGACCCTGCGGGGCGTTTCCCATCTGCGGCTGCACGAGACGGACCGGCTGGCCGCGCTCACCAAGGAGATCAACGAACTCGGCGGTGACGTCACCGAGACCGCCGACGGCCTGCACATCCGCCCGCGCCCGCTGCACGGCGGCGTCTTCCACACCTACGAGGACCACCGCATGGCGACCGCCGGCGCGATCATCGGCCTGGCGGTCGAGGGCGTGCGGATCGAGAACGTGGCGACCACGGCGAAGACGCTGCCGGACTTCCCCGAGCTGTGGACCGGGATGCTCGGGCAGTAGGGACACGCCATGCGCCGCTACGGCAAGCACACCGACGAGGACGACATCCGCACCCGCCCCGGCCGCCGGGGCACCCGGCCGCGTACGAACATCCGGCCCAAGCACGAGGACGCCGCCGAGGGCCTGGTCCTCACGGTCGACCGCGGCCGGCTGACCTGCCTGGTCGACGACCGGACCGTGCTCGCGATGAAGGCCCGCGAGCTGGGCCGCAAGGCGGCGGTGGTCGGGGACCGGGTGGCCCTGGTCGGCGACCTGTCCGGCAAGAAGGACACGCTCGCCCGGATCGTGCGGATCGAGGAGCGTACGTCGGTGCTGCGGCGCACGGCCGATGACGACGACCCCTTCGAGCGCGTGGTCGTCGCCAACGCCGACCAGCTGGCGATCGTCACGGCCCTGGCCGACCCGGAACCGCGCCCGCGTCTGATCGACCGCTGCCTGGTCGCCGCCTTCGACGGCGGTCTGGAGCCGCTGCTGGTGATGACCAAGGCGGACCTGGCCCCGCCCGACAAGCTGCTGGAGCTGTACGGCGACCTCGACATCCCGTACGTCGTCACCAGCCGCGAGGAGCTGGAGAACGGTGACGCCGCGGACCGGGTGCGGGAGTACCTGGACGGCAGGGTCACCGCGTTCGTGGGCCACTCGGGCGTCGGCAAGACGACGCTGGTCAACGCGCTGGTCCCGCAGGAGCGCCGGCGTGTGACCGGACGCGTCAACGCGGTGACGGGCCGCGGCCGCCACACCACGACGTCCGCCCTCGCCCTGCCCCTCTCCGACACGGACGGCTGGGTCATCGACACCCCCGGCGTCCGCTCCTTCGGCCTGGCCCACATCGACCCGTCCCGCGTCATCCACGCCTTCCCGGATCTCGAACCCGGCACGGAGGGCTGCCCGCGCGCGTGCAGCCACGACGAGCCGGACTGCGCGCTGGACGCGTGGGTCGAGGAGGGCCACGCGGACCCGGCGCGCCTGTACTCGCTGCGCCGTCTGCTGGCCACGCGGGAGCGCAAGGAAGGCGACTGAGGAGCTCTTCGTTGTTTGCCGGGGCCCGGGTTCGGTAAGTGCATAATCGCACCGAGCCGGAGATCCGGATCAACGGGAGGACCACACATGGCGTGGCTGCTGGTCATCGTGGCCGGGTTTCTGGAGACCGGTTTCGCCGTGTGCCTGAAGCTCTCGCACGGGTTCACCCGCCTCTGGCCGACCATCGCCTTCGCCTCGTTCGCCCTCGGCAGCTTCGGCCTGCTGACCCTGTCCCTGAAGAAGCTCGACGTCGGCCCCGCCTACGCCGTGTGGACCGGCATCGGCGCGGCCGGCACCGCGATCTACGGCATGGTCTTCCTCGGCGACCTGGTGTCGACCCTGAAGATCGTCTCGATCAGCCTGGTCATCGTCGGGGTGATCGGGCTGCAGCTTTCGGGGTCGGCGCACTGAGGGGTGTCCGAGGACGTTCTCATGAGTTCCGAACAGAGCACCGGCCCCCGCCGGCATCGCGACCAGGGGGAATGGCTCGCCCGGTTCGCCGACCGCATTCTGGTGGTCTGCCCCCGCTGCGGCGGCCGGGCGGACGTGACCGAGCGCCCCGGTCTTCCGGCCCTCCAGTACTACTCCGAACTGTTGTTCCGGCCCCGTCGGCTCACGTGCGCGGCGTGCGGCGCCAGCGCGGAGTGGGAGGCGGCCGTGCGGGGTGGAGGTCTGGTCGCGGCGCAACTCGGCGGCACCGAGGAGCCGTTCTTCCTGCGCCCCCTGTGGCTGCAGACGCGTTGTGCGGGCCACGTCCTGTGGGCCTACAACGCGGCGCACGTCGACGCGCTGGCCGCCTACGTCGGCGCCACGCTGCGCGAGGGCGGCACCGGGGCCACACGGGCGATGTTCCCGCGACTGCCGCGGTGGACGAAGGAGGCCGGCCATCGCGCCGAGGTGCTGGCCGGCCTGGAGCGGCTGCGCACGCTGTCCGAACGCTCGGCTCCCGCCGACCGGTCCGACGCCGCCCACGAGCACGGCGACCACGCCCGGCCGTACGGCGCCCGGTACTTCCGGGGCGGACCGTACTGAGACCTGGGAATCACACCGGCTGACGTGGGACGACCGCTTGGATGAGCTCCGCCACGCCGCCCTCCCCCGGTGGTGCCGCGACGCAGGACAGGGCGAGGCGTACGGCCAGTTCGCAGGGACGGGTCAGCTCGGCGGGGTCGGCGGAGGCGGCGGTGGGGCCCGTCAGGGCGATGACGGCACGGTCCCGCACGATCCGCACGAAGTCGCGGGGCGTGGGCAGCGGGCCGTCCGCGCGGCGCTGGGCCGGCACCGAGGAGGAGGACGGTACGGCGGCCGGCGGTGGGGCGGGCAGCCGTTCGCTCCAGCAGCCGGTGAGCATGGCCCGTACCAGCACGTTGTCCCGCGCGGCGGAGCGCGTCCACTCGGCGACGGCGATCAGCCGTTCCCTCGGCTCGCCCGGTCCGGCGAGCGCCCGCTCGACTCCGGCGAGGTAGCCGTCGGCCTCCCGCCGCACGAGCGCGCGGGCCAGCCCGTCCTTGCTGCCGAACTCGTTGTAGAGGGTCTGCCGGGACACGCCCGCCGCCGCGGCCACGTCGACCATCCGCACCGCGGACCACGGCCGGCGCGCGAGCGCCGTGTAGGCGGCGTCCAGTAGGGACTCCCGGGCAGCAGGCATCATCGCCTCCCTGGGGCGGAGCGGCTCTGCGCCCAGATTTGACGCGCTTGTATGCACTGTCAAGGGTTCGCGGAGGTTCGGCCGGCACCACACGCCCCCGACACCGCCCCTTGCCCTGGTAGCCCCGTACCGACCCCGGCAGATACCGTTCCTCACATGCCGGACTACCACGACGATCTGCGTCTCGCCCACGTCCTCGCGGACGCCGCCGACGCCACCACGATGGAGCGCTTCAAGGCCCTCGACCTGAAGGTGGAGACGAAGCCGGACATGACCCCGGTGAGCGAGGCGGACAAGGCGGCGGAAGAACTGATCCGCGGCCACCTCCAGCGCGCCCGCCCGAGAGACGCGGTCCTCGGAGAGGAGTACGGCATCGAGGGCTCCGGCCCCCGCCGCTGGGTGATCGACCCCATCGACGGCACCAAGAACTACGTACGCGGTGTCCCCGTCTGGGCGACCCTCATCGCGCTGATGGAAGCGGGCGAGGGCGGCTACCAGCCCGTCGTCGGCGTCGTCTCCGCCCCCGCCCTCGGCCGCCGCTGGTGGGCCGCGAAGGGCCACGGCGCCTTCACCGGCCGCAGCCTGACCTCCGCGTCCCGCATCCACGTCTCCGGCGTCGGCAAACTCGCCGACGCGTCCTTCGCCTACTCCTCCCTCTCCGGCTGGGAGGAGCAGGGCCGCCTCGACGGCTTCCTCGACCTCACCCGCCAGGTGTGGCGCACGCGCGCGTACGGCGACTTCTGGCCGTACATGATGGTCGCCGAGGGATCCGTGGACCTCTGCGCGGAGCCGGAGCTGTCGCTCTGGGACATGGCCGCCAACGCGATCGTCGTCACGGAGGCCGGCGGCACCTTCACCGGCCTCGACGGCCGCCCGGGTCCGCACAGCGGCAACGCGGCGGCGTCCAACGGTCTGCTGCACGACGAGTTGCTGGGGTATCTCAACCCGGGCCACTGAGCAGGGAGGGCACGCGCGGTACGCCCTCAACTGACATCGCGCGCCCCCTTGTTGACCCGTGCTTTACCTGTCACTCTGAGGCTACCCCCACTTGTGAATTTGTGAATCCGGGAACTAGCGCCCCGGATTCCGAGGAGGTGGCCCCATCCATGCTCGTCCGTGACGCCATGAGCACGGTGATACTCACCGTCGGCCCCGCCCACACGCTCCGCCAGGCAGCCGCCCTGATGTCCGCCCGCCGCGTCGGTGCCGCCGTCGTCCTCGACCCGGACGCCGGCGGCATCGGCATCCTCACCGAACGCGACATCCTCAACTCCGTCGGCCTCGGCCAGAACCCCGACAAGGAACGCGCCCACGCCCACACCACCACCGACGTCGTCTTCGCGGCGCCCACCTGGACGCTGGAGCAGGCCGCACGCGCCATGGCCCACGGCGGCTTCCGGCACCTGGTCGTCCTCGACCGCGGCGAGGTGGCCGGAATCGTCTCGGTCCGCGACCTCATCCGCTGCTGGGCCCCGGTACGCGAGCCCGCACCGGCGCTCTGACCACGCGGAACGGGCCGGACCCCGAGCACCGTGGGGTCCGGCCCGCCTGGGGTCGCCCCCCAGGCCCTCGAGGCACCGGGGAGGCACACGGACGTGCCGCAGACCCGGTACGGCCGGCTCAGCCGCGCAGCGCCTGAACCGCCGCCTCCAGTCGCTTGCCGAAGCCGGCGTCGGCGTTGCGGAAATTGCCGACGGCGCGCTCGACGATGTCCTCGCGCGAGACCTGCGAGATCGCACCCGCCAGGTTCGCGACCAGCCGCTCCCTCTCCTCCTCCGACATCAGCCGGTAGAGGTTGCCCGCCTGCACGAAGTCGTCGTCCTCGGCGCGCGCCGGCGTCGGGTGGTTGCCGGTGGGACCGTCGACGGAGACGGGCTGCCACAGCGGCCGGCCCGTCTGCTGCGGCCCGCCGAAGCTGTTCGGCTCGTAGTTCTTGGCCCCGCCGTGCCGGCCGTCGTAGAGGTGGCCGTCACGGGAGTTGGTGCGCGCCTCGGCGGCGTGCGGACGGTTCACCGGCAGGTGGTCGGCGTTGATGCCGACGCGGTAGCGGTGCGCGTCGCCGTACGCGAAGAGGCGGCCCTGGAGCATCTTGTCGGGCGAGGGGCCGATGCCGGGCACGAAGTGCGCGGGGCTGAAGATCGACTGCTCGACCTCGGCGAAGATGTTCTGCGGGTTGCGGTTCAGCTCCAGCCGGCCGATCTGGATGACCGGGTAGTCGGCGTGCGGCCAGACCTTGGTCAGGTCGAACGGGTTGAAGCGGTACGCCGCCGCGTCCGCCGCCGGCATGATCTGCACACCCACGGTCCAGCTCGGGAACTCCCCGCGCTCGATCGCCTCGCGCAGATCGCGCTGGTGCGAGTCGGGGTCCTTGCCCGCGAGCGCCTCCGCCTCCTCGGCGGTGAGGTTCTTGATCCCCTGGTCGGTCTTGAAGTGGTACTTGACCCAGAAGACCTCACCTGCCGCGTTGTTCCACTGGAAGGTGTGCGAGCCGAAGCCGTCCATGTGGCGGTAGGACGCCGGGATGCCGCGGTCGCCGAACAGCCAGGTCACCTGGTGGGTCGACTCCGGTGACAGGGACCAGAAGTCCCACACGTTGTCGGCCTCCGTGGAGCCGGTGTACGGGTCGCGCTTCTGGGTGTGGATGAAGTCCGGGAACTTGATCGCGTCCCGGATGAAGAAGACCGGGGTGTTGTTGCCGACGAGGTCGTAGTTGCCCTCCTCGGTGTAGAACTTCAGCGCGAAGCCCCGCGGGTCACGGACGGCGTCCGCCGCGCCGAGGTTGCCCGCCACCGTCGAGAAGCGCAGGAAGACCTCGGTCTCCTTGCCGACCTCGGAGAGGAAGGCGGCGCGGGTGTACGGGGTGACGTCGGCGGTCACCGTGAAGGTGCCGTACGCACCGGCGCCGCGTGCGTGCACGACCCGCTCCGGAATGCGCTCCCGGTTGAAGTGGGCGAGCTTCTCCAGCAGGAGCTGGTCCTGGACGAGGACCGGTCCGCCGACGCCCGCCGTCTCGCTGTTCTGGTTGTCGGCGACCGGAGCACCGGCCTCCGTGGTGAGCGGTCCCTGCGTCACGCGCGCCTCCTGCGTCACTACTGACTGGTCCTGTACCAGTCCTGTCCTATGGCCAAAGCCGTTCCGAATCCTACATTGGACAAGTTCTAAGTCAAAGGTCGATCCAATCTCACACCTATTCCCGTCCTGGTCCCCCTTGCTGTTAGGCTGGTGTGCATGAGCGACCTTCTGGAACGGCTGCGTGGACGCGGATGGCGGATGACCGCGCAGCGGCGCGTCGTCGCAGAGGTCCTCGACGGCGAGCATGTCCATCTGACGGCCGACGAGGTCCATGCACGGGCTGTCGCGAAGCTGCCCGAGATCTCCCGGGCCACCGTCTACAACACGCTGGGTGAGCTGGTCACGCTCGGCGAGGTGCTGGAAGTCACGACGGACAAACGCGCCAAGCGCTACGACCCGAACGCGCACCGGCCGCACCAGCACCTGGTCTGCGCCCACTGCGGCGCGATCCGTGACGTCCATCCCACGGGCAACCCGCTCGCCGACCTCCCCGACACCGAACGCTTCGGCTTCACGGTGTCGGACGTCGAGGTGACGTACCGGGGACTGTGCCCGGACTGCGCGCGGGCGTAAGCGAACGCCGGAGAGGGGGCGAAAGCCCCCTCTTTTTTTTCTGCGCTGCTCCCGGATACGACCGAGGGCCGGAACCCATTTCTGGATTCCGGCCCTCGGCCTTCAGTAGCGGGGACAGGATTTGAACCTGCGACCTCTGGGTTATGAGCCCAGCGAGCTACCGAGCTGCTCCACCCCGCGTCGGTGAACACGACATTACGTGAGGGAGGTGGGCGGAAGCAAATCAGTTACCGGGGACGTGTCCGGGCTCACGCCGAGAGTTCCTCCCGCAGCGCGTCCCGCAACCGCCCCGCCCGCTCCGAAACCTCCGCCGGCCCCAGCGCGACCGCACGATCGGCCCACCGCTGCCCCTCCGCCAGCTCCCCCCGACGCGCGTAGACCAGGGCCAGCCGCAGCGCCGCCCGGCCGTGCCCGGCGCCCGCCGCCCGCGTCCACCACACCGCGGCCTCCGGCTCGCTACCCTCCCGCGCCAGCAGCAGCCCGAGGTTGAAGGCGCCGTTGCGCGACCCGGCCTCCGCCGCCGCCCGGTACCAGCGCGCCGCCTCGACCACGTCCCCGCGCGCCGCCGCGAGCATCCCGACCCGCACCTGCGCCCGCCGGTGCCCCTGGGTCGCCGCCCGCTCGTACCACTCCTCGCACTCGGTCTTCTCGTGCACGATCTCGCCCAGTTCGTGCGCCGGCTCCGGCGGCCGCCGCGCGTCGAGCAGCGCGGCCAGCCGGTACGCCGCCTCCGCGCTGCCCCCGCCCGCCGCGCACCGCAGATGCCGCTCGGCCTCCTGCTCATCACCCGCGCGCAGCCGGGCGATCGCGACCTGGAGCGCGGCCTCGGTGTGCCCGGCGGCGGCCGCCCGCTCGTACCAGCGCAGCGCCATGGCCTCCTCGCCGCGTCCGGCGTAGAGGATGCCGAGGTTGAACGCGGCGTCCACGCTGCCGGCCTCGGCGGCCTTGGAGAACCACGGCTCGGCGCCAGTGGTGTCGCCGCCCTGGAGCAGCAGGATGGCCAGCGCGTTGGCGGCCTCCCGGTGCCCGGCGTAGGCGGCCCGCCGGTACCACTGCTCGGCCTGCGCGGTCCGTCCCTGCTCGGCGCAGAGCAGCCCGAGGTTGTACGCGCCGTTGTCGTCACCGGCGTCCAGCGCCGCCCGGTACCAGCGCTCGGCGGTCTGGGTCTCGCCGCGCTCGGCGTGCAGCGCGCCGAGCGCGTTGGCCGCGTTGCCGTCGCCCTCCTGGGCCGCGCGCAGCCACCACACGGCCGCGCTCTCGGTGTCCCCGGCGTCGCGCAGCAGGAAGCCGAGCGCGCAGGCGGCCCGGGACTCGCCGTCCTTGGCGGAGGTCAGGTACCAGCGCCCGGCCTCCTTCAGTTCCCCCCGCTTC
This sequence comes from Streptomyces sp. NPDC050743, assembly GCF_044456925.1. Taxonomy (NCBI): domain Bacteria; kingdom Bacillati; phylum Actinomycetota; class Actinomycetes; order Kitasatosporales; family Streptomycetaceae; genus Streptomyces; species Streptomyces sp. NPDC050743. Next base: position 64,628 of record NZ_JBITGJ010000006.1, on the reverse strand, counting down.
TCCAGGATCGCCCCGAGGTGCAGCGCGGCACGCCGGTGGCCGCGCGCGGCGGCCTGGCGGTACCACTGCTCGGCCTCGGCGACAGCGTTGTCGGCCCCGGTCTCGTCCTCGCGCCCGGCCCGCTGGTCGAGCGTGCGCGCCAGTCGGTAGGCGGCCTCCCGGTGCCCCCGCTCGGCCGCGGCCCGCATCCAGTGCTCGGCGCCGACGTCCCCGCGGTGCTCCAGCAGGTCGGCGAGCGCGTAGGCGCCGAGGACGTGGCCCTGCTCGGCGGACTGGCGCAGCCAGTACTCGGCGGCGGGCTCGTCCCCGCGCTCGCGGTGGTAGCGGCCCAGGGCGTGCGCGGCGGCCGCGGAGCCGGCGACGGCGGCGATGCGCCACCAGCCGGCGGCCTCCTCGGGGTAGCCGCGCTGGTGCAGCAGGACACCCAGGTTGTTGGCGGCGGCCCGGTCGCCGGAAGCGGTGGCGGCCCGCAGATGGGTTTCGGCTCCGTCGAGGTCGCCGCGGCGCAGCAGCATGGCTCCGAGGACGCTCGCCGCCTCGGCGTCGCCGCTCTGCGCGGCGAGTCCGAGGCGCACCTCCTCGGCGGCATCTCCCATGTCGGCCATCTCGTCACGGGAGGGTTCCTCACCGGAAGGCTGCACAAATCGCCCTGACTCGAACAGAGTTGCCTTGTCCCCCATAACGTCCATCGTCGCACCACCTGCACCTGGGTACACCTGGTATACCGCAGCCCGTGAGGTCACTTCAGCGTTTTGTCGACATGCCCACAGGACGACAAGTCAAACACACCCCCCTCACCTCCCCACGGCGGCGCGGCCGTCCCTCCCCCCAGTACATGAGTTCGCACACCACGAAGGCCCGGATCCCTCAAGGATCCGGGCCTTCGACTTCAGTAGCGGGGACAGGATTTGAACCTGCGACCTCTGGGTTATGAGCCCAGCGAGCTACCGAGCTGCTCCACCCCGCGCCGTTGCAGGTCAACCGTACCACGACGCGAGGTGCCCTTGATCAAGTGCCCTTCTTGGTGCTCTTGTCGGCGTTCTTGCCGCCGTCGGACTGGCCGGCCTTGGCCTCCGCGTCCTGCGCCCGCTGCAGCGCCTCCTTCAGGTCCTTCTGAGCCTTGGCGTACGCGGCCCAGTCCGGTCCGTTCGGCTCCTGCAGGGCCTTCTGACCGGCGTCGTACGCCTTCTGTGCGTCGTCCAGGGCCTGTTGGACGGTCGGGTTGGAGGACGTGGGCGGTTTGATGGTGCCGGTGTCCGGCGGGGTGGTCGAACCCTGCACCCCGAACACCTTGTTGAGCGCCTCGTCCAGGCTGTTCTCGAAGGCCGTCTTGCCGTTGTAGGTGACCAGGACCTTGCGCAGCAAGGGGTACTTGAGCTCACCACCGCGGACGTAGACGGGCTCCGCGTACAGCAGTCCGCCGTCTAGTGGCACGGCCAGCAGATTGCCGTACTCGACCTTCGAATGTCCCCGGCTGAGCAGGCTGATGGTCTCCGCGATGTCCTGTTCGGAGTTGAACTTGCTCTGGACCTGTTTGGGGCCGTCGATGGTCGTGCTCGTCGGCAGCTTCAGGATGCGGATCTTGCCGTAGTCGCCGCTGCGGGGATCGGAGTCCACCGCCATGAAGGCACTGAGGTTGTCGCGTCCGTTCGGTGTGAACGTCGTCGTCAGCGAGAACGCCTGACCGCTCTGGTCCGGCATCTTCATGCTCAGGTAGTACGGCGGCACCGCGCTGCCCGAGTCGTTGGTCGGGTCATCGGGGACCTGCCACACCTCGCTGCCGCTGAGGAACGTCTGCGCGTCCGTCACGTGGTAGCGCGAGAGCAGCTCGCGCTGCACCTTGAACAGGTCCTGCGGATAGCGCAGATGGGCCATCAGGTCCGCGGAGATGGCGGTGCGCGGCTGCACCGTGTCGGGGAAGGCCTTCATCCAGGTCTTCAGCACCGGGTCCTGGGTGTCCCACTGGTAGAGCCTGACCTTGCCGGTGTACGCGTCGACGGTCGCCTTCACCGAGTTGCGGATGTAGTTGACCTGGTTCTGCTGGGCCACCACCGCACGGTTGTTGTTGGTGGCGGTCAGCGAGTCGGCCGTCGTGTCGCCGAGGGTCGTACGGGAGGAGTACGGGAAGCCGTTCGACGTCGTGTACGCGTCGACGATCCACTGGATACGGCCGTCCACGACCGCCGGATAGGCGTCGCCGTCGATGGTCAGCCAGGGCGCGACCGCCTCGACGCGCTCCTTGGGCGTGCGGTTGTACAGGATCCGCGAACCCTTGCCGATCGCGCCCGAGTAGAGGATCTGCGGTTCGTTGAACGCCACCGCGTACGCGGCCCGGTTGAGCGGGTTGTCGAGGTTGACCCCGCTCTTGCCGGTGTAACTGGTGGTCTTCTCACCGCTGTCGTCGGAGTAGTCGACCTCCTTCTGGGGGCCGCCGACGATCGAGTAGGTGGTGGTCTTCTCGCCGTAGTAGATCTGCTGCTGGTACCGGGGCAGGTCGCCCTTGGACGGCAGGTCGGACTCGGTGAAGACCGGCTCGCCGTCGCCGGCCTCGGTGCCCTTGGCGGCGACCACGCCGTAGCCGTGCGTGTACCGGAAGTGGTCGTTGATCCAGTTGTTCTTCGGGACCCCGTCCAGGTTCAGCTCGCGCAGGCCGAGGACCGTGTCCTGCTCCTTGCCGTCCTTGGTGGGGTACCGGTCGACGTCCAGGTTGGTCGGGAACCCGTAGTAGTTCCGCATCTGCTGCAGCTGCTGGAACGTCGGCGAGACGATGTTCGGGTCCATGATGCGGATGCTCGCCGTGTCGTCCGCGTCGCCCGGCAGCCCGGTCTTGTCCGAGGCCGTGGACTTGCCGGCGTACTCGGTGACCTTGGTGTCGTCGATGCCGTACGCCTCGCGGGTCGCCTTGAGGTTCTTCTGGACGTACGGGGCTTCCTTGGCCTGCTCGTTGGGCTGGACCTGGAACTTCTGCACGATCGCCGGGTACAGCCCGCCGATCAGGATCGCCGAGAGGACCATCAGGCCGAAGCCGATGACCGGCAGCTGCCAGGTGCGCCGCCACAGCGTGGCGAAGAACAGCAGCGCGCAGATGACGGCGATGCAGAACAGGATGGTCTTCGCTGGCAGATACGCGTTGGCGTCGACATAGCGCAGACCGGTCCAGTTGCCGGTCGCCTTGAAGTCGCTGGACTTGACCGCGAGGCCGTACCGGTCGAGCCAGTACGCGACCGCCTTCAGGGCGACGAAGATGCCGAGCAGCACCGACAGGTGCCCGGTCGCGGCGCCGGTGGCCCGCGCGCCGGGGCTGGTGACGCGCAGCCCGCCGTACAGATAGTGCGTGAGCGCGGCGGCGATCAGGCACAGGATGGCGGCGGCGAAGCCGAAGCCGAGCAGAAAGCGGTACCAGGGCAGATCGAAGGCGTAGAAGGAGACGTCGAGGTGGAACTGCGGGTCCTTCTGGTGGAAGGGCACTCCGTTGACCCACATCAGCCAGGTACGCCACTGGCCGGCCGCGGAGGCGCCGGCGATCAGCCCGACGAGCGCGGCCACGGCGAGCAGCAGCCACTTCTTGTACGGCGCGATGCCCATCCGGTAGCGGTCGAGGCTCTGCTGCTCCATGGACATGGCGCTCAGCGGCGGCCGCAGGCGGTGCGCCAGCCAGATGTTGACCCCCACCGCGACCGCCATCAGCAGACCGAAGACGAAGAAGAGTCCGATCTTGGTCCACAGCATGGTCGTGAACACCGACGAGTAGTGCACCGACCGGTACCACAGCCAGTCCGTCCAGAAGCCCGCGAACATGGTGAACGCCATGCCGAGGACGGCCAGGACGCCCAGCGTCACGAGCAGGGTCCGGACACCCCGGGACGGTCGTCCCGCTCTGATCCGCGGCCCCGTCGGGCCTCCGCCGCGGTCCGGCATCTGGAAAGCCAAGGTGCGCACCTCGAAGTTCGCTGTCGATCCGTCAGGCCCTCGTGTTCGCGGACCCGCCGTGGCCCCCCGTGATCGCGGACCCACACCTATGCAACTTACTCACGCGTTCCTCGGTTCCCGATTCGGCCGGGGAACGAGGCAGGATTGTGACCATGTCCAACACTCCCATGGCAGCGAGCCCGCTCACCCGGGCCGTACTCGAGATCGACGAGTACGTCTCCGGCCTCGGCTGGGACCAGCCCGCTCGCCTCTTCGCCCTTGTCGACACCGCACGGCTGCGGGCCCAGGAACCCGCGCTCGCGGCCCAGCTGGGCCTTGAGGACGAGTCCGCCTCCACCGGTCTCACCCCGATCGAGCAGGACGAGATCCCGTCCGGCAAGCCGCTGGACGAGTTCCTCGGCACCATCGCCTGGCCCGACGCGGTGGCCGGCTGCGCGCTCTCGGTGGAGCGCCTGATGCTGCCGCCGTCCGCCGAGGCTCAGGTCCCGGAGAACCTGAGCGAGGCCAAGCTGGCCCAGTGGGTGGCCGACCACCCCGAGCGCCAGGAGGTGCGCATGACGGTCGCGGTGCTGCGCGACGGAGGCCGCGAGTCGGCGCTGCGGCTGCGCGAGAAGGACTCCCCGACGGAGGTCCTGACCGGCCCGGACCTGGTGCCCGGCCTGGCCGCGGCCCTGGCGGCGACGTTCGAGGACTGATCCCGCCCGGTTCGGTACGGCGCTGGGGCGCCCCTGCCTCGGGGGCGCCCCCAGCCGTGTCACGGGCCGGTCAGCTCTTGGTGGTGCACTTGGGCAGCGCGGCGGTGTTCCCGCTGCGGATGTCCTTCAGCGCGTCGAGCGCGTCGCCGATGTTCCTCACCTTGACCAGGGTGAGCCCGCCCGGGGTGTCCTTGGCGGCGGCCGCGCAGTTGTCGGCGGGCGTCAGGAAGTACCGGGCTCCCATCTCGCGCGCGCCGACGGTCTTCATCTCGACGCCGCCGATCGGCCCGACGGTGCCGTTGTCGTCGATGGTGCCGGTGCCGGCGACGAACTTGCCGCCGGTCAGGCTGCCCGGGGTCAGCTTGTCGTAGATGCCGAGGGCGAACATCAGACCGGCGCTGGGCCCGCCGACGTCGGCGAGCTTGATGTCGATGCCGAACGGGAACGTGTGGTCGGTCCCGGCGGAGATCCCGACGATGGCCCGCTTGGCGCCGCTGTCGTCGGAGGTGGCCGTGGTGATGGTGACGTCCCGCGTCTTCGTCGCCGTCTTGTGCGCCTTCTCGGCGGCGGCCTGCTCCTTGGCGGGGACGACCGTGAAGACGACGTTCTGCCCGGGCTTGTGCTTGGTGACGAGCTTGGCGACGTCGGAGGGCTGCTTCACGGCCGTGCCGTCGACGGCCTTGATCACGTCACCGGCGTGCAGCCTGCCCTCGGCGGGCGAGTCCTTGACGACGGTGGAGACGATCACCCAGGACTTCACCGGGACGCCCAGTTCCTTCAGGGCGGCGACCTTGGCGCTCTCCTGGGACTGGCTGAACTCCTCGGCGTTCTGCTGCGAGGACTGCTCCTCGGTCGTCCCGTTCGGGTAGAGCGTGTCGTGCGGGACGACCTTGGTGTCGTGGTCCAGCCAGCCGTAGACGGCCTCCACCAGGTTCATCCGGAAGTCCGCGCTGGTGACCCGGACGGTCGTCATGTTCAGGTTGCCGCTGGTCTTGTACGTGTCGTGCCCGGTGATCTGCAGCACCGGCTCGCCGTCGTGGTCCCCGAGCGTGTTCACGGTCGGGCCGGGAGACATCTCCGAGTACGGCACGGGGATGAGCACTCCCGCGCACAGGAGCGCGATCAGCATCAGGGTGGAGGCGAGCATCGTCGCGGTGCGGCGTGGCATGCCACGACAGTACGGGACGCCGCTGTCAGCGCACCGTCAGGGCACCCTCGTCACGCACCGCCGGCACCCGTGTGGGATCTCTCCATGGCCTCGCGGAACCGGGCATATCCGTCCAGTTCCGGGCCGTCGCCGCGCACCTTGCGAGTCCGATTGGCCCAACTGCTCCACAGCCCGCCGCCGACCGCGGCCACCAGCGGAATCAGCAGCCAGACAAGCGCCCCCATGCCGACCTCCCAACGCCATGAGCGTCCGCAACTGACTGATCAGCAGATTAACCATCCGCACTGACAACGCTCACGCGAGGGTGCCGGTTACGCAACACGGGGTAGCCCGTGTGCTCCGAGTGACCCAGCTCAGCAGGCGCCGACCCATTCCTCCGTACCGTCGGAGAATCTCTGGTGCTTCCAGATGGGCACTTCGTGCTTGAGGTCGTCGATCAGCTTCCGGCAGGCGTCGAAGGCCTCGGCCCGGTGCGGACAGGCGACGCCGACGACCACGGCGAGATCCCCGACCCGCAGGTCCCCGACCCGGTGCACGGCGGCCAGCGCCCGCACCGGATACTCTGCGACCACCTTCTCGGCGATCCGCCGCATCTCGGCCTCGGCGCTGGGATGGCAGGAGTACCCGAGCGCGTCCACGTCCGCACCCCCGTCGTGATTGCGCACGGTCCCCACGAACAGGGCGATGCCCCCGGCCGCGTCGTCCCCGACGGCCTGGAACACCTCGTCCGCGGAGAGCGCGGTCTCCCGGACACCGATCAACCTGATGGGATCCTGTGCCGCCTGCTCACCGGGGTGCTCGTTCGCGTGTGCCATACCCCCATCGTGCCGCACGCCTGTGACACCGGGGAATACGAGTTTCACCAGGCACGCGCGCGGGGCGTCTTGGATGCTCCTACGACGCGGCCGCGGGCACGGGGATCACTGCGTCCGGCCCAGGCCCGGCTCAGGCCCGCCGCCGGGCCTTGCGGGCCCGCCGTACGACAGCCGCCGCGCCCAGCAGGGCGACCGTCGCCCCCGCGGCGCCCGCGGCCGTCGCGTCCTTGCGCCCGAGCCGCCGCCCGGCCACCGTGTGCCGCCCGGAGACCTCCTCCAGCAGCTCCGCGAGCACCTCCTCGTTGGTCCACCGCGGCCGCCACCCGGCGTCGTGCAGCCGGCTCCCGCTGATCACCCACGGGTACATCGTGTACGCAAGATCCCCCGCCGGGGACGGCGTGAGCCCGATCCGGTGCAGCCGGGCCGCCGCGCCCAGCGCGACCGCCGACGGCAGTTCCATGCGCCGGATCCCGCTCAGCTCCTCGACCTCCTCCTGTTCCAGCCATCCGTCGCAGCCGACGGCCAGTTCCCCGTCGACCTTCTCCAGGACGGCGTACTCCAGGGCGCTGCACAGGTCCTCGACGTGGCAGAACTGCCACGCGGGCCGAGACCCGGCGACGACGAGCAGCCGCGGCGACTCGAAGTACCGGGTCAGCGCGGTGTCGGTACCCCCGACCAGCACCGCGGGCCGTACGACGGTGACGTTCAGCCCCGGATGCGCCCGCGGCGCCCGCCGGGCCAGCCGCTCGATCTCCAGCAGGTCCCCCACCCCGGTGGCCTCGGCGGTCGCGCGCAGCTCGGCGTCCTCCGACAGGGGAAGCTCGTTGTCCGGCAGCGCGCCGTAGACCATCGCCGAGGTGCACAGCACGACCCGGTGCACGCCGGCCGCCGCGGCGGCGGTCAGGACGGTCTGCGTCCCCCGGACGTTGTAAGCGGTGCGCGCGGCCGGATCGGTCTCCAGGTCCAGGTCGAGCGCGAGGTGCACGACCACGTCGGCGCCCCGCAGCTTGTCCGCGATGGCGGGGTCGCGCACGTCGAGGATGTGCCAGGTGGCGGCGGCGCACTCGCCGCGCCGCTCGTCGATGGCGACGACCTGCTTGATCTCCTCCGAGGCCGCGAGCCGCTCGGTCAGCAGGGCACCGACCCCGGTGGCGGCGCCGGTGACCGCCACGACGGGTCCGCGCAGGGCGGGAGGGGTTGAGGGGTTTCGCGCTGCGCGAACCTGCGGATCTGGGGAACTCACCGGGCGTCTCCAGCGGTTGTCTTCAGTACGAGCGCGAGTGACGCGCCCGTACCAGGTGCATCCATCCTGCCGCAGGCCTGCCGTGGGCGAAGCATCAAGGCCCGATCGGGTCCGGGTGTCTACGCTGGGTGGTGTTGTCGGGCAGCCGCGCCGCCGGAGAGAAGCCGGTGGCCTTACCAGCCGAGGAATCCCGTGAGTGACACCCCATTCGGTTTCGGCCTTCCGCCGGAGGAGCCAGAAGACGGCGACGAGGGCAAGAAGAAGGACCAGCAGAGCGGTGGTGGGCAGGGACCGGCCAACCCGTTCGGCTTCGGCGACCTGCCAGGAGCCGGAGGCTTTGGCGGCCCCGGCGCCGACAATCCGCTCGCAGCGATGTTCGGATCCCTGAACCCCACCGATCTGGGCGCCGCGTTCCAGCAGCTGGGCCAGATGCTCTCCTACGAGGGCGGCCCGGTGAACTGGGACATGGCCAAGCAGATCGCCCGCCAGACGGTCGCCCAGGGCGCCCCGGACGGCACGAAGGACGCCAGCGTCGGCCCGGCCGAGCGCAAGGCGGTCGAGGAGGCCGTCCGCCTGGCCGACCTCTGGCTGGACGACGTGACGTCCCTGCCGTCGGGTTCGGCCTCCGCGGTGGCCTGGTCCCGCGCGGAGTGGGTCGAGGCGACCCTGCCGGCCTGGCAGGAGCTGGTCGACCCGGTCGCCGAGCGGGTCGGCGCGGCCATGGGCGACGTCCTGCCCGAGGAGATGCAGGCCATGGCGGGCCCGCTGATCGGCATGATGCGCTCGATGGGCGGTGCCATGTTCGGCACGCAGATCGGGCAGGCCGTCGGCGTGCTCGCGGGCGAGGTCGTCGGCTCCACCGACATCGGCCTGCCGCTGGGCCCGGCCGGCAAGGCCGCACTGCTCCCGGCCAACGTGGAGGCGTTCGGCAAGGACCTCAGTGTGCCGCAGGAGGAGGTGCGGCTGTACCTGGCCCTGCGCGAGGCGGCCCACCAGCGCCTGTTCGCGCATGTGCCGTGGCTGCGCTCGCACCTGTTCGGCGCGGTCGACGGGTACGCGCGCGGGATCAAGGTCGACACCGCCAAGCTGGAGGACGTGGTCGGCCAGTTCGACCCGCAGAACCCCGAGCAGCTGCAGGACGCGCTCCAGCAGGGCATGTTCCAGCCGGAGGACACCCCGGAGCAGAAGGCCGCCCTGGCGCGCCTGGAGACCGCTCTGGCGCTCGTCGAGGGCTGGGTGGACGCGGTGGTCCACGCGGCCGCGAAGCCGCGTCTGTCGTCCGCCGACGCGCTGCGCGAGACCCTGCGCCGCCGCCGCGCGACCGGTGGCCCCGCCGAGCAGACGTTCGCCACGCTGATCGGCCTGGAGCTGCGCCCCCGCCGGCTGCGCGACGCCTCCCGCCTGTGGGCCTCGCTCACGGACGCGCGCGGGGTCGACGGCCGGGACGGCCTGTGGGCCCACCCGGACATGCTGCCGACCGCGACCGACCTGGACGACCCGGACGGCTTCGTGCACCGCGAGCAGCTGGACTTCTCCGAGCTGGACAAGATGCTGGGCGAGGCGGCCGGCGGCTCGCACGGCAAGCCGGACCTGCGCAAGAAGGACGACGACGTCAAGGGCGACGACACGGAGGGCGACGACGCCGAGTGAGCCTGTACGACGACGCGGTCCTCGTGCTGAAGGGGTACGAGGGCCAGGACGCGCTGCGCCAGGCCTACCTCGACCATCTGGCGGCCCACCCGGACGGCATGTGGAAGGCCTGCCACGCGGGCCACGTCACGGCGAGCGCCCTGGTGATCGATCCCGAGCGCGGCCGGGTGCTGCTCACCCTGCACAAGAAGCTGCGCATGTGGCTGCAGATGGGCGGCCACTGCGAGCCGGGCGATGCCTCGCTTGCGGCGGCGGCCCTGCGCGAGGCCACGGAGGAGTCCGGTGTCCCCGGGCTGACCCTGCTGCCCGGCGGCCCGGTGCGCCTGGACCGGCATCCGATCCCGGCGCCGTGCCACTGTCACTACGACGTCCAGTACGCGGCCCTCGCCCCGGCGGGCGCCGAGCACGTGATCAGCGACGAGTCCCTCGACCTGCGCTGGTTCGCCTACGACGAGGTGGCGGACGTGGCCGACGAGTCGGTCGTCCGTCTGCTGGAGGCGGCCCGCACCCGGCTCTGATTCCGCACCCGGCTCCGGGGTAAGGGGTGACCGCTCAGAGCGGTCACCCCTTACCTCTCGCTCAGCTCCAGACGTTCCCCTGGTTCTGCCCGCGCGCCCCGTGCTGCCCCATGCCGAACTGCGCGGCGAGGCCCTGCCCGATCACCGCGTTCTGCGGCGGCAGCAGCTCGCTGGGCTGCACCAGCGCGAACCCGGAGCCCATGAAGCTCAGCTCCCAGCCCTCACCGGTGTTGCCGCGCCGGCGCCACACACCGGAGGAATGCGTCTGGGCCTGCATCTGCACACGCAGCCCGGTGGACCAGGCGACGATCGCGTCCGCGTCGCAGTTGACGTACTTGTCCGGCGTGACCTGCATCAGCAGCGGCGCGCCCGAGGTCATCAGCGCGACCTTGCCGCGCCCGGTGATGTTCAGCTGGTACTTCCCGGAGCCGGAGATGCCGTAGAGGCTGTCGACGGCGACGACCTCGTAGTGCAGCGAGGAGTCCATGGCGAGGACGTAGGAGCTGTCGACGGTCAGCCCGTCCTGCTCGACGTCCATGATGTGCACGTGCTGGGCCAGGTTGGCGAGATACACCGTGCCCTGCCCGTGACAGCGCATCAGGTCCAGACCCTCGCCGGTGTACGCACGCGCGCGTGCCTGGTTGTTGCTCTGGTACTCGGCGTCGAACTCCATCAGCCCCTGGTAGGCGACCATGGTGCCCTTGCGGGCGAGGATGTCGTCGTGGCCCTCCAGGGTGACGCGGAGCAGCTGCTCGTTCTGCAGGCTCCAGCGCTCCTGGGTCTGGAGGTCGTTGTATGCGAAAAGCGGGCTCTGCATGGCTTTCTGACTCCCCCTCAGCCCCGGATCCGGAGGCGGTCGGTGCTGTCCTCGCTGGGCTGGACGACGACGATGCCCTGGCCGGAGAAGGCCATCTGGTAGGCCTCGCCGCTGCCCCGGCCGATCAGCGACTGCGCCTTGAAGCTGCGCTTGCCCTTCACCTTCAGGTTCGGCGACCAGGCCACGAGCGCGTCGGGGTCGACGTACGTCTCGTCCTCGCCGCCGCCGCAGTCGACGACGATCGGCTTGCCCCGGGAGGTCAGCGCCACCCAGCCCTGCCCGGAGATCTTCGTGTTCCACAGGCCCTGCCCGGCGAACTTCGCGAGCCCCTTGACCCGCTCCACACCCCAGCTGAGGTGGGCGTCGAAGGCGAGCAGGTTGGTGGCGTTGACGGAGATGCCGTCGCCGTTGAGGTTGATCACGACGACGTTGGCGCCGTAGTCGGCGAGGTAGAGCAGGCCGTCCCCGGTGCACTTCATCAGGGGCGCGCCCTCGCCGGTGATCCAGTCGCGGGCGATCTGGCGGACGGCCGGCGGGTTGGGCTCGTACTGGATGAAGCCTTCGTAGGCGACCATGGAGCCCACGCGCGCGAGGAGGTCGTTCCCGGTCTGCATGGCGACCTTCAGCATGTGGCTGCCGTGGTTCTCCATGCGGGCGGTGACGGGTGCGGGGGCGTAGCCCGCGAGCGGCTGGTTCATGACGGGCTCCCCTTAGACCTCGTACGGCTGGACGACGATGAAGTTACCGGGCGCGCCCCGGAACTGGAGGTTGACGCTCTCGCCGGTGTCGCCCGGGTAGGCGTTGCGGCGCATGCGGACCTGGCTGGAGACGATCACCTGGGCGGCGGCCGACCAGGCGACGACCGCGTTGCAGTCGGCGAAGGTGGTCGGCGTGACCGGCAGGACCACGGGCGTGCCGTGCGTCTTGACGACGATCGTGCCGGTGCCCTGGAACTGCATCGTGAACAGCGCGCCGCCGGGGATGCCGTGGCCCTCGATGCGGCGCACCTCGTACTGGAGGCTCTCGTCGAAGGCGAGGACGTTCTCCGCGGACACGCAGATCGCGTCGCCCTGCAGCTCGACGGGGTGCACATGGGTGGCGTTCTCGGCGAGGAACACCTGGCCGTTGCCGGTGCAGCGCATCAGCTGCATCTCCTGGCCGGTGGCGTTGCCGACGATCCGCCCGGCGAACCCGGCGCCCTTGTAGCTGAAGTCGACCTTGCCCTGGTAGAGCACCATGCTGCCCTGCCTGGCCAGCACGGGCTGCCCGCCGATGCCGAGGTCGACGCGGATGAGCTTCTTGTTCTGCTGCGTCCAGCGCTGCCCGGTCGGCGTCTCCTTGAACGCCTGGAGCGCGGCCGTCACACCGGCACCGCCCTGCGGGGCGCCCTGCGGCACTCCGTAACCGCCGGGCTGCTGGCCGGGCACCTGCCCGTAGCCCGGGGGCATGGGCGGGGTGGGCTGGCCGCCGTAGGAGGGCGGCTGCTGGCCGTAGCCCGGCGGCATCGACGCGGCCGGCTGACCGCCGTAGGACGGCTGCTGGGGCGGCTGGCCGTACGGCTGCTGCTGGGGCTGTCCGTACGGTGCCGGGGCCGGGGCGGGCGGCGGGACGGTGCCGCCGGCGGGCGGGGTCAGGGGCGCGATGACCGTCGGCGCGGCGTGCACGTTCGGCGCGGGCGCGGGCGCCGGGGCCGGTGCCGGGGGCGGGGGGAAGCCCTGCGGGGGTGTGGCCCCGGACGGCGGCGCGAAGCCCTGCGGTGCAGATGCTGGGGTGGGCGCGGGGGCCGGCGCGGGGGCGGACGGGGCGGCGAACGGGGGCGGGGCCGTGGCCTGGGCGGGCGGGGCGAAGCCGGGGGCGGCACCGGTCTGCGGCTGCTGCGGGGCGGCGGGCGCCTCCTCCTCCAGCACCTCGCCACCGAAGTTCTTCAGCAGGGCGTCCAGTCCGCCGTCGAAGCCCTGCCCGACGGCGGCGAACCGCCACACGTCCTTCAGGTAGATGTCGCCGAGCATCACGGCCCGCTCGGTGGAGAACTCCGTGCCGTTGAAGGAGTACCGCGCGACCTCCTCGCCGCCCGCCACGATCCGCAGGTAGCCGGGGGCGACCTGGGACATCTGCCCGGTGCCGTCGATGGTCGCGGTGAAGGACAGCTTGTGGATGTGCGACGGGATACGGTCGAGGGTGACCCGGAACGACTCGGTGTCGCCCGCCTGGGCACCCAGCAGCTGGATGGACTCCTCCGGGGACTTCGGCTGGTTGAAGAAGACGAAGTACCGGTCGTCCGAGAGGCGCTCGTCGGCGTCCAGACCGAAGCAGCTGATGTCGAAGGTCAGCCCGGGGGCGGTGATCTGCACGCCTACGTACAGATCCGTGCCCGCCGTGAGGTCACTGATCCTGGCCTTGTGGCCGCGTTGGAATTCCCTGGCCATGCGTAACGACCGTCCCCCATCCCGAATGTGAGTGCGTCGCGCCAGGCTAACGGCAAAGTCGGACAGCGGAGGCAGCCGGTACAGACCCGGTACACAACCGCGCCCGGAGGCGGACGGACGGCGCCCGGCTCACTCCCCGCGCGCCCCCGGCACATGCGGCAGCCGCTCCGCGGCGACCACCCCTTCGAGGTAGCCCCGGGCCCGCTCGGTGCGCGGGTACGCCTCCAACAGCCGCCAGAAGTCCGGCCCGTGACCGGGGACCAGCAGATGGGCCAGCTCATGGCAGAGGACGTAGTCGACGACGTACTCGGGCATCCCCTGCAGCCGGTGCGAGAGCCGGATGCTGCCCTCGGCCGGGGTGCACGAACCCCAGCGCGTGTTCTGGTTGGTGACCCAGCGTACGGAGGCGGGCCGCGCCCGGCCGTCGAAGTACTGGGCGGACAGCCGCTCGGCACGCTCGGCGAGCTCGGCGTCGCCGAGCACCCGCCTGCTCTCCTGGGCGGCGAGTTTGTCGAGCATGACGGTGATCCAGCGCTGCTCCTCCGCCTTCGACATCCGGGCGGGGATCAGCACGACGGTGCGATCGCCCTCGCGGTACGCGGAGACCGTCCGGCGGCGCCGGGAACTCCTGCGGACCTCGATCGCGCTCGCCCCCGAGCCGCCGGGCGGCAGGCTCGTCGTGCTGCGCTGTGGCTTTCCGGCGCGGTGCAGTGGGTCGGCGGGCACGCCCCGACGTTACCCGCTGGGCAGGGCCGAAGTCCCGGCTCCGGAACGGTTGGATGCCGATCCCCCACCTTGCGTTTGATTCCTGTGATTCCTACGACTGATCCGCACATCCGGTTTACGGTGCTCCGCACGTCCGGTTTGGCGCAGTTTGTTCAGTCCGCTTATGTGACGAACACCCCCAACCTGTGGATAGCTCTCGGCACCAGGCAGACGGGCACGGCATGCTGGCAGGCGTCGGGGGAGCGTGACCGGTTCCACCGGCGACGAAATGTTCGGGATGCTTTCAGTTCGGGATGCTTTCAAGGGATACGGGGGCCAGTCATGCATCCGGTGATGAAGCCCGCGCTGCGGCGCGGCTGGCGTGATCGCGAGACCGTGCAGTTCGGGATGACCCCGGCGCACGCGCTGACACTGGGGCCGATGGACCCGGCGACGCGCGGCTTCCTGGATCTGCTCGACGGCACCCGCGGGCTGTCCCTGCTCCGCGAGGAGGGCCGCCGCCTGGACCTCCCGGCCGGCCAGGTCGACACCCTGCTGGAAGGGCTGACCCGCGCGGGCCTGGTCGACGACGCGCGCGGCGGCGGACCGGCCGCCGAAGCGCTGCGCGCCAGGACCGACGTCCTGCGGCGGCTGCGCGCCGACCTCGCCGCGCTGTCCCTGACCACGGCCGAGCCCGGCGGCGCGCTCGCCCGGCTCGCCGCCCGCCGCGCACTGCGCGTGCAGGTGCGGGGCGCGGGACGGGTCGGCGCGGTGCTGGCATCGGCACTGTCGGGCGCCGGAGTCGGCGAGGTCGACGTGTGCGACGTGGGGCGCGTGGAGCCGTGGGACGTGGCGCCGGGCGGGCTGCCCGCCGAGTCGCTCGGCGAGCGGCGGGACACGGCCGCGCGGGCCGCCGTGCGCCGTGCGGCACCCGACCGCCCGCCGCGCCGCGCCCACTCCCCCGGCTCCGGTGCCCAGGACCCCGGGTTCTCCCTGGTGATCCTCGCCCCCCGGGACGACGTCGCCGTGCACGCCCCGGACCCGGCCGACGCCGAGCCGCTCATGGCCTCCGGGACCCCCCACCTGTACGCCGGCGCCGTCGAGAGCACCGGAGTCGTCGGACCGCTCGTCCTGCCCGGCGAGTCGTCCTGCGCCGGCTGTCTGCACCTCGAGCGCGGGGACCGGGATCCGGCCTGGCCGCGGCTGGCCGCCCAGTGGCGGTGCGCCAGGGCCCGCCGGGTCGCGGCCTGCGATCTGACACTGGCCACGGCGGTCGCCGGACTGGCCGCGGCGCACGCGCTCGCCTTCCTCGACGGGGAGTCGCCGTCCAGCACGGGCACCCGCTGGGAGGTGACCACACCCGGTCTGACCTGGCACGCCCGACCGGTCGGGCCACATCCGGCATGCGGTTGCGGCGCTGCGGACAGACCTAAAGGGGAGCACTCCTCAACCGGCGGCGAAGCACGCGAGACAATGGCGGTGCAACGGCCGTCGACGAAGCGACGACGCAAGGCAGGCGCGGCGCGGCCGGCAGGGACTTGGAGGGCGCATGTCTGATCTTCCCCGGAAGGCGGTCACCCGTACCGCCAAGCTCGCCGCGCTCCCGCTCGGCTTCGCCGGCCGGGCGACCTGGGGGCTGGGCAAGCGGATCGTGGGTGAGTCCGCGGAGATCGTCGGCCGGGAACTGCAACAGCGCACGGCGGAGCAGTTGTTCAAGGTACTGGGCGAGCTGAAGGGCGGTGCGATGAAGTTCGGGCAGGCCCTGTCCGTCTTCGAGTCCGCGCTGCCCGAGGAGATCGCCGGGCCCTACCGCGCCGCGCTGACCAAGCTCCAGGAGGCGGCGCCGCCGATGCCGACCCGCACGGTGCACGCGGCGCTGGAGGAACGGCTCGGACCGGACTGGCGTGATCTGTTCGAAGAGTTCGAGGACAAGCCGGCCGCCGCGGCCTCGATCGGGCAGGTGCACCGGGCCGTGTGGCACGACGGCCGTGAGGTGGCGGTCAAGGTGCAGTACCCGGGCGCGGGCGAGGCCCTGCTCTCCGATCTGGGCCAACTGAGCCGTTTCGCCCGCCTGTTGGGGCCGCTGATTCCCGGCATGGACATCAAGCCGCTCATCGCGGAGCTGAGGGACCGCGTCTCCGAGGAGCTGGACTACGCCCTGGAGGCGCAGGCCCAGACCGTCCACGCGGAGGAGTTCGCGGGCGACCCGGACGTGGTGGTCCCGGCGGTGGTGCACCAGTGCGACCAGGTCCTGGTGACCGAGTGGATCGACGGCACCCCGCTGTCGGAGGTGATCTCCGACGGCACCCCGGAGCAGCGCGACCGCGCCGGCCAGCTCCTGGCCCGGTTCCTCTTCTCGGGCCCGGCCCGCACCGGCCTGCTGCACGCCGACCCGCATCCCGGCAACTTCCGGCTGCTGCCCGGTGGCCCGGCCGGCGAGGACGACTGGCGCCTGGGCGTCCTGGACTTCGGCACGGTCGACCGGCTGCCCGGCGGTCTGCCGACACCGATCGGCATCTCGCTGCGCATGACACTGGACGGCGAGGCCGAGCCGGTCTACGAACTCCTCTGCGAGGAAGGATTCGTCAAGGAGTCCATAGAGCTGGACCCCGACGCGGTACTCGACTACCTGCTGCCGATCATCGAACCGGCACGGGTCGAGGCGTTCGCCTTCAACCGCACCTGGATGCGCAACCAGGCCGCCCGCATCGCCGACCCCCGCTCCCCCGCCTACCAGCTGGGCAAACGGCTCAACCTGCCGCCCGCCTACCTGCTGATCCACCGGGTGACCCTGAGCACCATCGGCGTCCTGTGCCAACTCGGCGCCACGGTACGGCTGCGCGAGGAACTGGAGGACTGGCTGCCGGGCTTCGTCCTCGAAGAAGACCCGGCCGAGACGGAGGAAGAGACGGCGGCGGAGGCCTGACCGGGACCCCTGGCAAGGGCACGTTTCGCAGCGCGGGTGAACGACTCACCACCAGGACGAGTCCAGCCGCCCCTCGATCGCCCTCAGGTTCTCCCTGGAACAGCGGTCGCAGAAGTACTGGCGGACACCGTTCTCCACGGAGCAGGTCCAGGTGGCCGGCTGGGCGCCGTGGGCGGGGGTGCCGCAGCGGGCGCACACGAGCACGCGGCGCTCCGGAGTGGAGCCGCCCTGATCACTTCCTCCGGGAAGACTCGTCACCTGGCGACGATAACCCCGTCGGCCACGGATCGCCTGCGCAACGCACCGCGGGGGCCGGTCCGTTCGGCCGGACCGGCCCCCGCTTCAGAAGGCTTCGCCTCCCGGGCCGGGAGGCCACCGCTTCCGCAGGTGATCGTTACTGCATGACCGCCATGGCGAGCGCGCGCCGGGCGCGCAGCGAGGCACGCTCGGCCCGGCGCTGCATCCGCTGCGCGACCGCCAGGCGCACGGCCCGGCGTTCCCGCACGGCGTCACGGTGTCGCTCGTGCATATGCGCACGAGCCAGGGCTTCTTGCATGAGTTGCATCTCTCGGGTCCTGTTCTGGCGCGCTTCGGTCGCGCCGGAGGTGGTGACGTCTGGAGTCGCGGAGCCTTCGGGCTCGCTGGTGGACGGCTTCATCGGGGCCTGCTTCTGGGGGTCGTGCGTGAGGGGACGGTCGATCGTTCCTGCGGTGTTCATGCCGTGACCGGGTTCTTCCGCGGGCGGCCACGCGGCCGCTTCCGGGCGACGACGACACCCTGGACGAACAGCTCGCCACCCCAGACGCCCCAGGGCTCACGCCGCTCCTTGGCGCCGGCGAGGCAGGCCTCGATCAGCGGGCAGGTCCGGCAGAGGGACTTGGCGTACTCGACATCCGCGGGCGACTCGGCGAAGAAGACCTCCGGGTCGTAGGAGCGGCAGGGGACGGGTACCCCGAGGTTCTCGATGGCGTCGTCGAGCGCGGTGAGCGCGGTGAGGGGGATCAAGGTGGGGTCCTCCGTGAGGCCGGGCGGGGGGATCGTTTGCGAAGGCGGTACGGACGGGGCGTGCGCTTCGAGTTGCACGGTTGGTCTTCCTCGTCTGGTCGGTCCGGCCGGTTGACCGGGTGTCGGCTTGGTACCGGGTTCTTTTGTCCCGAGGCCCCTTCACTCCGTCGTCCCCGTTCGGGGAAAACAGAAGGGCCGCGGATCCCGGATGGGGTTCCGCGGCCCTGAAGGCGCCGGCCTGATCGGATCAGGCTGGATCACTCCAGGGTTTTGGCCCACGGAAGGCCCACATCAGGTGGTGCTGCGTCGTCTGCTTCCGGAATCCGGCACCGGCCGCCGCAAAGGCATAGGCCTGCGCCTGTGCCGCTACCGCTTCCAGTGCCTTGGTCGGTCGCTCATTGCGCTCACGGACGGGAAGGCCCGAGAGAACGAGGGAGGACGCCGGACGGTCGGCACGAATGCCGGACAGACCGGTGCCCTGGTGGGAGGCGCCGAGCATGCACAGGGAGACGGTCGAGCGATCGGTCAGTTTGGCCGTGCTGATGGTGCTGATGTTGATGCTGATCACTGGACTCGCCTCCTCTCGGCGCCTCAAGGGACTGGGGTGAACCAGCCCGTTCGGATATGCAAGTACATCACGGAGCAGGACCCTTCGAGAAGGCCGCTGCTTCCGTGCCTAGAACCTATGGGGATCGGTGGGCATGCGCAAACTATTTTTTCGACGAGTTCGCATCAGTCGTCCTCGTCGCCTTCGCCGACCTCGTGGCCTGCACAGATGGCCAGAACGTCGGTTCCGTAGCTGCGCAGCTTGCGGCTGAGGACGCCCGGGATGCGGGAGAGCTCGGCGGGACTCCCGGGCCGCACCTCGGCGATGGCCATCAGGGTGCGGTCGGTGAAGACGCAGAAGTCCGGCTGCCCGCTGCGCTCGGCCTGGACGGCCCGCCACTCCCGCAACCGTTCGTAGAGCCCTTCGTCCATGTCCGAGGGGCAGTCCTCACAGCGCATCAGCTTCATCTCGCCGGCCTCGGTGAGCGTGCGGCCACAGACCCGGCAGCGGGCGGG
This sequence comes from Streptomyces sp. NPDC050743, assembly GCF_044456925.1. Lineage (NCBI taxonomy): Bacteria > Bacillati > Actinomycetota > Actinomycetes > Kitasatosporales > Streptomycetaceae > Streptomyces > Streptomyces sp. NPDC050743. The sequence continues at coordinate 45,668 of NZ_JBITGJ010000006.1, read as the reverse complement.
GGTGCGCTGGGCGCGCCGGGGAGCGGCGATGGTGCCGGTGACCGTCCCGCGCTCGATGCCTCCCGTGACGGCGCTGCCCGTGTGGCCGACGGTCGATGTGGTACCGGGGCGCAGACCGTCGAGGAAGTGGCTGGGCCTGCGGTTGGAGCGGGTGCCGGGTGACCGGGACAGCGCCCAGGAAAGGTGGAGCCGTTCCCGCGCCCGGGTGACGCCCACGTAGAGCAGCCGGCGTTCCTCCTCGATCTGCTCGTCGGTTCTGGCGTAGGTGATGGGCAGCATGCCCTCGGCGACGCCGACCAGGAAGACGACGTCCCACTCCAGGCCCTTGGCGGCATGCAGGGAGGCGAGGGTGACGCCCTGGACGGTCGGGGCGTGCTGGGCACCCGCCCGCTCGTCGAGTTCCGTCACGAAATCGCCGAGAGTGGCGCCGGGTCTGGCGGCAGCGAGGTCCTGGGCGAGGCTGACCAGGGCGGCCAGGGACTCCCAGCGCTCCCTCACGGCGCCGGAGCCGGCCGGGGGCTCGGTGGTCCAGCCCTCTCCGGACAGGACGGCACGCACCTGGGAGGGCAGGTCCACGGCGTCGTCCAGCAGGGAGTCATTGCCGCCGAAGCGGGCCGCGCCGCGCAGGGCAATGCCGGCCTTGCGCACCTCGGGACGGTCGAAGAAGCGCTCCGCCCCGCGCAGTTGGTAGGGCACGCCGACGTCGGCGAGGGCCTGCTCATAGGTCTCGGACTGGGCGTTCGTACGGAACAGCACGGCGATCTCGGCTGCCGGGACACCCGCGTCGATCAGCTCGCGAATGCGGCGGGCGGCGCCTTCGGCCTCGGCCGGCTCGTCGGTGTACTCGGTGTAGACGGGCTCGGGGCCGGGGGCGCGCTGGGAGACCAGTTCCAACCGGTGGTCGGCGGCGCGGCCGCGGGCCTGGGCGAGGAGACCGTTGGCGAGGTGGACCACCTGGGGGGTGGAGCGGTAGTCGCGGACGAGTTTGACGACGGTGGCGCCGGGGTGCCGGGCGCGGAAGTCGAGGAGATGGTCGGGCGTTGCTCCCGTGAACGAGTAGATCGTCTGGCTGGCGTCACCGACGACGCACAGGTTGTCACGGTCGCCGAGCCAGAGATCGAGCAGCCGCTGCTGCAGCGGGCTGACGTCCTGGTACTCGTCGACGACGAAGTGCTGGTACTGCGCGCGGACCTGTTCGGCGATGTCGTGCCGGTCCTGGAGGATGGCGACGGTCAGCAGCAGGACGTCCTCGAAGTCGATCACGGCGCGGTCGCGCTTGAGGTCTTCGTAGGCGGCGTACAAGTGGGCGATCTCGGCGGGGTCGCGCGGAGCCTCTCGGCCGGCCTTCGCGGCCGCGTACGGGTAGTCGGCGGGGATGGTCTGGGTGACCTTGGACCATTCGATCTCGGCGGTGACGTCGCGCAGCTCCCCCCGGTCGAGCCGGGTGCCCAGGCTTGCGGCGGCGTCGGCGACGAGCTGGATCTTGCGGTCGACGAGCCGGGGCATGCCGCCACCGATCGCTTTCGGCCAGAAGTACTGGAGCTGGCGCAGGGCGGCGGAGTGGAAGGTGCGGGCCTGGACGCCGTGGGCGCCGAGCTGGCGCAGCCGGCCGCGCATCTCTCCGGCGGCGCGGTTGGTGAAGGCGACGGCGAGCACGCTGGAGGGCTGGAGGATGCCGGCGCGCACGCCGTAGGCGATGCGGTGCGTGATCGCCCGTGTCTTGCCCGTGCCCGCTCCGGCCAGGACGCACACCGGGCCGTGCAGGGCGGTGGCCACCGCGCGCTGCTCGGGGTCGAGCCCTTCGAGCACCGCGTCGGCAGAGTCCGGTGCCTGCGGGAAGAGGGTGGAGTGCGTTGCTGCTGTCACACCGCCATGCTGCCAGGTCGTCCGGGACCGCCGTGCCGGTTGTCCACAGGCGGGCACAGATCGTCGTATGAATGCGGCAGGCGTCACAGCCACCTGTGGATACCCGGGGTGGGAATGGCGGGCGGCTCGCGTACGTTCTCCCCCCGGACGACTTTCCGAGCTGCCTGAGGAGCACGAGAGACATGCAGGGCACTGTGACGATGTACAGCACGACTTGGTGCGGCTACTGCCGGCGGCTGAAGAGCCAGCTGGACCGGGAGGGCATCGCCTACACCGAGATCAACATCGAGCAGGACCCCGAGTCCGCCGCCTTCGTGGAGAAGGCGAATGGCGGAAACCAGACGGTCCCCACCGTTCGGGTAGTTCCCACCTCGGGTGGCAACGAGGTCGTGATGACGAACCCGAGCCTTGCCCAGGTGAAGCAGGCTCTCGCGGTCTGACGCTCCGCAGCGCTGCGGCCCCCTCTGGTCATGGTCACCGGAGGGGGTCGCTTTGTATGTAGGGGAAGCGGGCAGCGAGCCGTCGCACGTCGGCCACGCGCCGTCGATACCGGCCGCCCACGACCGTACGACGCGCACTCGCCAGAGCACTTCATGCAAGAACGTGCATACCCACGTTCATGCATGGACGGCCGAGCATGGCCCTCGTACGGTCGTGTCCAACGGCCCACCCAGGGCCGCGAACCAGGGGGTATCGCATGGCACGCGAGGAGCTGACTCGGCTTACCGGGAACGGGAACGGCGAGTGCGGCGAAGATGACTGCCCGAACGTGTACCGCACAGAGCGGGGAACCTTCGTCGTACAGGGCGACGTGTCCGACGCCTTCACCCCGCCGCAGGGGGAAGGGCTCGTGGAGTTCTCTCGGTTCCGTCCGCCCGCTTGGCCTCACCTTCGGCCTTCGCTTGCTGCGCCGCACGTTCCGCTTCGTAGTCCTCCCAGCGGCTGACGATCTCCCACTCGGCACCCGTAAGCGTCATGGGCTTCTCGTACTGCTTTCCGGACAGCGAGACCGGTGTGATCGGTGCGAGCACCTGAGAAGCCTTGGAGGGGGTCTCCCACCATGAGACACCCTGCTGCCGAATGTTCTCGATGAGGTCGCCTGGATCGATGGCAAGGACATCGGGCCGGAAGTGAGCCTTCACCTGGTGCTTCTTCAGGAACTCCCGGCGCTCGTCGACACTCGACCGCTCCCACCACTCCGCGTAGCTCTCGCCCGTGCCCGTCCACACGGTCACCGGCTTCGGTCCCTCCTGGTTGGTGACCTTCTCTCGCTCCTGGGCAAGGCTGGCGACTTGCGAGGCGTACGCGACGGCGTTGATCTCGTCCTGCTGGAGTTCCTTCAGAAGCTGATTCATCTTGCCGTCGATCACAGCGAGCTTCGCCGCACGGCTGTCGTCGATGGTCGTTTTCGACTCCATCCGTTCCAGGTGGCCGATCTCGCCCAACAGGGCCGACTCCAGCCAGGGGTACAAGTCCTCCGCCCAGAACCTCTGCTTCGGGCACGCCTGGATGCCCTTGCTCTTGTTGCCGTGACAGCGGTACCGCGCGCGCTTGCTCTTGGACGGGTCGCCCTTCACGAAGTAGAGGGAGCTTCCGCACAACAGGCAGAACGTCACGCCCACCGTCGGCGATGTGGAGCCCTTTTGCTTCTTGTACTTGACCGAGGCGACGGCCCCCGACAGCTTCGCCCACTCCTCCTCGTTCAGCACTGGCTCGGACCGCATGACGGGTGTGCCGTCGTCGTTGCGGACCACGGAGCCGTTGGCACGTACGTACTCCCCGAGCAGAGAGCGGCTGGTCAGTACGGCCTGCACCGTGGTCGGCGTCCACCTGCTTCCCCGGGGCTTCGGGGCCGCCAACCGAGTCGTGCTCTCGCCTGCCGCCGCACGGATACGAGCGATGTCCTGAGCCGTGGGCACGCCTTCTTCGTTCAGCCAGTCGGCCACAGCCGAGAAGCTCGGCTTCTCGACGAAGCGGCGAATCATCTCAATCAACCTTGGGCCGTACTCGGGGTCGAGCTCCAGAGTGAACCCTTCCTCCCCCTTCACAGCCCTGCGGCCGAACGGGACCAGGCCGCCCGGCCAGCGGCCCGTCTTCCGCATGGTCTCCCGGGACGCCTTGTTGCGGGCCTTGATGGCGTCCAGCTCCGCCTCTGCGACCACGGCCAGGATCTTGGCGATGGTCTTCCCCCACGGCTTCGAGAGGTCGAACCCCTCCTCGCAGGAGATGAGGCCCTTACCGTTCGCCTCGCACCACTCGATGATGTCCGAGAGGTGGCGGACCGACCGGGCGATACGGTCGATCTTCAGGATGACGATGTGGTCGAACTGGTCCTTCTTGTTATTGAGCCAGTCCCCCAGGGACGGGCGCATCCACGGCGAGATGGACGCCGACACGTCGATGTCGACTGCGAAGTCGACCAGCTCCATTTCCTCCGCATCCACCCGCTTGCTGATGCGGGTCCGCTGCGTTTCCTCGCCGGTCTGGTTCTCGTTGCCTACAGACAGACGGACCACGCCAAGAGCCCTGGGCTTCTCGCTCACGGCCTCCCCCTCCCGAACATGGGGCGGCTCTCCCTGGCCGCCACAAGCAGGAGGGAAGTCTACAGACCGTGCCGACGGTGCTCTTCGCGGACGGCACCACGCTGACGAACCCGTCGCTCGCCCAGGTGAAGCAGGAGCTCGCCGCCTGACGCTCCGGGGGTTTCCGCGGCGACCACACAGCGGGGCGGCCCCTGATCCTTTCAGGGGCCGCCCCGCTGTGTCTCAGACGAAGCTGCGCGTCGGCAGCGGCTTGCCGTACCACATCTCGATCAGGCGGGCCGCGATGGAGATGCCGTAGGGCGGCAGCACCTCGCCGGACTCGAAGGCGTCGTGCAGTTCCTCACGGGAGAACCAGCGGGCCTCGTGGATCTCGTCGCCGTCGACCTCGATCTCGGTCGAGGTGGCGCGGGCCATGAAGCCGAGCATCAGGCTGGACGGGAAGGGCCAGGGCTGGCTGGCCACGTACTCCACGGGACCGACGGTGACGCCGACCTCCTCGGACACCTCGCGGCGCACCGCCTGCTCGATGGACTCGCCGGGTTCGACGAAGCCCGCGAGCGTGGAGAAGCGGCCCTCGGGCCAGTGGACCTGGCGGCCGAGCAGGATGCGGTCGTCCGCGTCGGTCACGGCCATGATCACGGCCGGGTCCGTGCGCGGGTAGTGCTCGGCGCCGCAGGCCGGGCAGCGGCGGATGTGACCGGCGGCGGCGATGACCGTGCGCTCACCGCAGCGGGAGCAGAAGCGGTGGGTGCGCTGCCAGTTCTCCAGGCCGACCGCGTGCACCATCAGCCCGGCGTCGCGCGGCGAGAGCAGCAGGCCGGCCTCCCGCAGCCCGGCGGGGCGTGCGGACTGGTCGATACGGCCGGGCAGCGCGTCCTTCTGAAGCGCGAAGTAGCTGACGCCGTCCTCGTCGATGCCGAGGAAGTAGCGGTGCGCCTCGGTGAGCGGGGCCTCGAAGGAGGGCGTCATGACGAGTTCGGTCCGGCCGTCCGGCGTCTCGTCGATGAGCACCTGGCCGCCGGAGACCACGAAGCAGCGGGTCGTAGGGTGGCTCCACGCCGCCGCGAGCCAGGCCTCGTCGAGCCGGTGGTGCGCGGCGCGGTCGATGCCGCTCGGAGCGGTCAGCGAGATGGGTCGATCGGCTGTGTCGTCGGTCCAGGTGGTCACGGGTGCTTCCAACTCCCCCAGTGCAGCGGTTCGTTCGGCGGGCGGTTCGGCGGGACGTGGGCGGGAGGGCACCGGGCCGGGCGCGGGCGGGCCGGGCGGGACGGTCCTTCCAGTGTGCCCCGCGCGCGATGCCCTCCCGTACGGCACCGGCCGGTCAGGGCGTGTGACGCCAGTGCTCGGCCAGGTCACCCCACAGGTAGGCGCTGGTCTCGACGCCCTTGAGGAGGAGGTCGAGCTCGACCTTTTCGTTCGGGGCGTGCCAGCCGTCGGAGGGGACGGAGATGCCCAGGAAGAGCACGGGGGCGTCGAGGACCTCCTGGAGGTCGGCGGCGGGTCCGGAGCCGCCCTCGCGGGTGAAGCGGACCGATTTCTCGAAGGCGCGGCCCATGGCGCGGACCACGGACTGCAGTGCGGGATGGTCGAGCGGTGTCAGGCACGGGCGCGTGGCCGCGCCGAAGCCGATCTCGTACCGGATCCCGGCGGGCACCCGGGTCTCGGCCCAGGCGCGGACGGCCTTCTCGAGGTGGTCGGGGTCCTGGCCGGCGACCATCCGGAAGGACAGCTTGACCATGGCCGAGGACGGGATGATCGTCTTGCTGCCGGGGCCCTGGTAGCCACCGCCGATGCCGTTGACCTCGGCGGTCGGGCGGGCCCAGATGCGTTCGAGGGTGCTGTATCCGGCCTCGCCGTGGGTGGCGCGGGACTTGGCGGTGTCCAGCCAGCGCCACTCGTCGAAGGGGAGCTCGGCGAACAGCTCGCGTTCGCGGTCGGTCAGCTCCACGATGCCGTCGTAGAAGCCGGGGATCGCCACGCGCGCGTGCTCGTCGTGCAGGGCGGCGACCAGGCGGGCGGCTGCGGTGGCCGGGTTGGGTACGGCACCGCCGAAGGAGCCGGAGTGGATGTCCTGGTCGGGGCCGTACAGCCGGATCTCGCACTCGGCGAGGCCGCGCATGCCGGTGCAGACGGTCGGGGTGTCCTCGGACCACATGCCGGTGTCGGAGACGATCACGGCGTCGGCGGCGAGCCGTCCCGCGTGCTCCTCGACCAGGGCCCGGAAGTGCGGGGAGCCGGACTCCTCCTCGCCCTCGATCAGCAGCTTCAGGTTGACCGCGGGGGCGGTGCGGCCGGTGGCGGCGAGGTGGGCGCGGACGCCGAGTGTGTGGAAGAACACCTGGCCCTTGTCGTCGGCCGCCCCGCGCGCGTAGAGACGGTTTCCGCGGACGACCGGCTCGAAGGGGTCGCTGTCCCAGCCGTCCTCGCGGGCGGCGGGCTGCACGTCGTGGTGGCCGTAGACCAGGACGGCGGGCGCCTCGGGGTCGCCGGAGGGCCACTCGGCGAAGACGGCCGGGGCGCCGGGGGTCTGCCAGACCTCGGCGGTCGGGAAGCCGGTCTCCTTGAGCTTGGCGGCGAGCCAGTCGGCGCTGCGCCGTACGTCGGGCGCGTGGTCGGGCTGGGCCGACACGGAGGGGATGCGCAGCCATGCGGCGAGGTCGTCGAGGAAGGCGGCGCGGTGCTGCTCGATGTACGTGCGGACGGCGCTGTCCGGGGTCTGGCTCATGCTCACGAGCCTATCGGCCCGCACCGACATCCTCGGCGGGCGGTTCGTCACACTCAGCTTGCCTGGTTCGCCGTTTCGGCGTCTTCCGTGAGGAGCCGTTCCAGGGCGGCCCGGTCCGGCAGGTCCCGCGGCCGTACGACCTCGCCGGTGCGCACGTACAGGAAGGCGGCCGTGACTGACTCGGGCGGCACGCCCTGCTGCTCGGCCCAGGCCAGCCGGTACACGGCGAGCTGGAGCGGGTCGGCGGTGCGGGTGCGGCTGGTCTTCCAGTCGACGATCTCGTACGTCGCCCCGTCGCCGTCCCCGTGTCTGTAGACCGCGTCGATGCGGCCCCGTACGACGCGGCCGGCGAGGGTGAGCTGGAAGGGCGCTTCGACCCGGTAGGGGGTGCGCCGGGCGTACTCGGTGCGTTCGAAGGCCTCCTTCAGGGCTTCCAGGTCCTGTTCGTCGGCGATCTCGGCGTCGCTGCCCGGCAGCTCGTCCGGCTCCAGCAGGGGCAGCGTCAGCTCCTCGAAGCGGGCTTCGACCCAGGCGTGGAACCGGGTGCCCCGGCGTGCGGCCGGTTGCGGGGGGCGCGGCATGGGGCGCGCGAGTTCCTGCGCGAGCCCGTCCGGGTCCTCGGCCAGGCGCAGCAGCTGGGAGGCGGTGAGCGCGGCGGGCAGCGGGACGTCGGTGACGGTCTGCCGGGCGCGCAGCAGCTCTCCGGTGAGCGCGTCCAGGTCACGGTCCCAGGAGGCGATGGTGCGGGCCTCCTCCGGAGTGAGGTCGGTAAGGTCCCGCGACTCGGCGGGGCGGGGGCGGTGCGGCGGGGCGGGCGCCTGGTGCGGGACCGTGGGCCGTCCGGCGCGCCAGGCGTCCCGGTGGGCGGGGGCGGACACGTCGTACGGCGGTTCCTCGTCGCCGACGGCGACCGCGGCGCCTCGGGTTCCCTCACCGGCCGGCACGTCCTCGTCGTAGGGAAAGTCGTCGTCACCGTACGGATCCTCGCCGTACGGATCCTGGTCGTACGGATCCTGGTCGTACGGAAAGTCACCGTACGGCTCCTCGCCGTAGGGGTCGTCGTCCGGGGGCGGGGGCCAGTCCGGGTCGTCGAGGGCGGCGGGGTCGTGGGCGGCCAGCGGGTGGGCGGTGTCCTGGGTGGCGAGGGCGTCCAGGTGGGCGAGGACGGTCTCGGCGGCCGCGCGGCGGCGGGCCAGGGCCGCGGCGTCCAGCGGGAGCGGCCACACCTGGTCGGCGCCGGCCGCGTGCAGGGCGGGATTCTCCTCATCCTCGGCGGGCTCCTCGGCCCAGGCCTCGATCTCGCCGTGTCCGGCGGCGCAGTGGTCGTGCAGGGCCTGGAGGAAGTCGGAGGGGCCGCGTGGCTTCTTCTGGCTGGGCCCCCACCAGTGGCCGGATCCGAGCAGAAGGGAGCGGGGGCGGGTGAAGGTGACGTAGCCGAGGCGGAGCTCCTCGGTGTGCTGGTGGTCCTTCATGGCCTCGTGGAAGGCCTTCATGCCGCGCGCGTCCCAGCTGTCGACGTCGGGCAGGGTGTCGGTGTCGCCGCGCAGGGCGTGCGGTACCACCTTGGCCTGCGCCGTCCACTTCTCGCGGCCCTGTGCGCTGGGGAAGGTGCCCTTGACCAGTCCGGGGACGGCGACGACGTCCCACTCCAGGCCCTTGGACTTGTGGGCGGTGAGCACCTTGACGGTGTTCTCGCCGCCGGGCAGGGCGTTGTCGAGTCCCTTCTCGTACTGCGCGGCGGTGCGCAGGAAGCCGAGGAAGGCGAGCAGGGTGGCCTCGCCGTCGCTCGCCGCGAAGGACGCGGCGACGTCCAGGAAGTTGGACAGGGTCTCGCGGCGGCGGGCGGCCAGGGCGTGCGGGGACGCCGACAGCTCCACCTCCAGGCCGGTGACGGCGAGCACGCGGTGCAGGACGTCCATCAGCGGGTCGGACAGCGAGCGGCGCAGGTCGCGCAGTTCGGCGGCCAGGCGCGCGAAGCGCACGCGCGCGTCCGGTGAGAACGGCAGCCCGTCGTCATCCGCCTCGGCGTCCATGGGGGCTTCGAGGAAGGTGTCGAGGGCGTCCGCGAGCGATATCACCTCGGCCGGGTCGACTCCTTCGACGGCGGCGGCGAGCCTGCGGTCGGGGTCGTCGGTGTCCTCCACGCGTGCGTGGGCGACCAGCAGGCGGGCGCGGCGGCCCAGCAGGGCGAGGTCGCGGGGGCCGATGCGCCAGCGCGGGCCGGTCAGCAGGCGGACCAGGGAGGCGTTGGCGCCGGGGTCCTGCAGGACCTCGCAGACGGCGACGAGGTCGGCGACCTCGGGCAGGTGCAGCAGCCCGGATAGGCCGACCACCTCGACGGGCACGTCCCGCGCCACGAGGGCGCCCTGGATCTCGGCGAAGTCGGTTGCCGTGCGGCACAGTACGGCGATCTCGCCGGGGGCCGTGCCGGTGTGCACGAGGTGGGCGATCGAGCCGGCGATCCAGTCGATCTCCTCGGCGTGGGTGGGCAGCAGGGCGCAGCGGACCGTGCCGTCGTACTCGGCGCCGGGGGCCGGGCGCAGGGCCTCCACGCCCGCGTGCATGGCGCGCAGGGGTTCGGCGAGGCCGTTGGCGAGGTCGAGGAGGCGTCCGCCGCTTCGGCGGTTCTCGCTGAGGGCCTGCCTGGTGGCTCGGTGGCCGTCGGCGTGCGCGAAGTGCGCCGGGAAGTCGTCCAGGTTGGCGACGGAGGCGCCGCGCCAGCCGTAGATGGCCTGGCAGGGGTCGCCGACGGCGGTCACCGGATGGCCCGTACCGCCGCCGAACAGGCCCGCGAGCAGGACGCGCTGGGCCACGGAGGTGTCCTGGTACTCGTCCAGGAGCACCACGCGGAATTCCTCGCGCAGCAGCCGGCCCACCTCGGGGATGCGGGCGAGGCGGGCGGACAGGGCGATCTGGTCGCCGAAGTCGAGCAGGTCGCGTTCGCGCTTGGCCGTCCGGTAGCGGCGGACGAGGTCGGCCAGTTCGCGGCGGGCGGCGGCCGTCTCGGGCACCTTGCGCAGGTCGGCGTTGGTGAGCTTGGCGCTCTGGAGGGTGCGCAGCAGGTCCGCGTCCCAGGAGCGCAGTTCCTCGGGGTCGACGAGGTGTTCGGCGAGTTCGGAGTCGAGGGCGAGCAGGTCGCTGACGAGGTCGGCGAAGGAGCGGGTCAGCGCGGGGTAGGGGCCGGGGGCCTCGCGCAGCACGCGCGCGGCGAGCTGGTAGCGGGTGGCGTCGGCGAGCAGCCGGGAGGTGGGCTCCAGGCCGAGGCGCAGGCCGTGGTCGGTGAGGAGGCGGCCGGCGAAGGCGTGGTACGTCGAGATCACGGGCTCGCCGGGCGGGTTGTCGGGATCGATGACGTCCGGGTCGGTGACGCCGGCCTTGATCAGGGCCTTGCGGACGCGTTCGGCCAGCTCGCCGGCGGCCTTGTTGGTGAAGGTCAGGCCGAGGACCTGTTCGGGGGCGACCTGGCCGGTGCCGACCAGCCAGACCACGCGGGCGGCCATCACGGTGGTCTTGCCCGACCCGGCTCCGGCCACGATCACCTGCGGGGCGGGCGGCGCGGTGATGCAGGCCGTCTGCTCCGGGGTGAACGGGATGCCGAGGAGCTCCTTGAGCTGCTCGGGGTCGCTGATACGGGCGGGCATGCCGGAAGGCTAGCGGCGGGGACTGACAGTCGAGCGCCGTTCGGCCCTTCAGGGAGGAAGAAGCGCAGGTCAGCCCATGTGGTGCCATGGGTCACTCCGGCACCTGGCGGTGGTTCAGTCGATGACGTGCCGCCCCTCCGGCCGGGCGCTGCAGGAGGCGCGGAACGCGCAGTGGGTGCAGTGCTGGCCGCTGTTCGGCGCGAACCGCTCGTCGAGGACCTTGCCGGCGGCGGTGGCCAGCAGCTCGCCGACCCACTCCCCCGCCAGCGGCTCCTGGGTCTGCACCTTGGGCACGCTGTCGCCTCCGTCGCGCTTGGCGGCGCCCTGCCTGAGGTGCACCAGTTCGGCGCCTCCGGGTTCGGGACGTACGCCGTCGAAGGCCTCGTCCACGGCGCCTTCCCGGACGGCGAGCTGGTAGACGGCGAGCTGGGGATGGCGGGCCACCTCGGCGGCGCTCGGTGCCTGCTTGCCCGTCTTGAAGTCCACGACGTAGGCACGGCCCTCGTCGTCCGTCTCCACGCGGTCCATCTGGCCGCGGATGCGGACCTCGTAGTCACCGGCTTCGAGGGTGACGTCGAAGTCCTGCTCGCTCGCCACCGGGGTGCGGCCGGTGCGGTCCAGCACATGCCAGTTCAGGAAACGTTCGAGCGCCACGCGCGCGTTGTCCTTCTCCTGCTGCGACTTCCAGGGCGCGTCGAAGGCCAGCGCGTTCCACACCGAGTCCAGGCGCTCCATGAGGACGTCGAGGTCGGCCGGGCTGCGGCCGGAGGCGACCTCGTCGGCGAGGACGTGGACGACGTTGCCGAAGCCCTGTGCGGTGGTGGCCGGGGCGTCGGCCTTCACCTCTCTGCCGAGGAACCACTGGAGCGCACAGGTGTTGGCGAGCTGGTCGAGGGCGCTGCCGGAGAGCACGACCGGCCGGTCGCGGTGGCGCAGCGGCACCTTGCTCTCCGTGGGGTCGTACATGCCCCACCAGCGGTAGGGGTGGGCGGAGGGCACCAGGGGGCGGCCGTCCTCGTCGGCGAGGGCGGCGAGCCGGGCCAGGCGGCGGGCGGCGGCCTCCCGCAGGGCGGCGGACGCGCGCGGGTCGACTGTGGTGGCGCGCAGCTCGGCGACGAGCGCGGCCACGGACAGCGGGCGGCGGGGGCGGCCGGTGACGTCCCGGGGCTCGACGCCGAGCTCGGTCAGGAAGCGAGACGGCTGGTCGCCGTCGTCGGCCGGTGCCTTCACCGCGGTGACGACGAGACGGTCACGCGCGCGTGTGGCGGCCACGTAGAACAGGCGGCGCTCCTCGGCGAGCAGTGCGCCCGGGGTGAGCGGTTCGGCGAGTCCGTCGCGGCCGATGCGGTCGGCCTCCAGGAGGGAGCCGCGCCGGCGCAGGTCGGGCCACAGGCCTTCCTGCACACCGGCGACGACGACGAGCCGCCACTGAAGGCCCTTGGCGCGGTGCGCGGTCATCAGACGGACGGCGTCGGGGCGTACCGCGCGGCGCGTGAGTGTGTCGGCGGCGATGTCCTCGGCTTCGATCTCCTCCAGGAAGCTCAGCGCGCCGCGGCCTCCGGTGCGCTCCTCCGCGCGCGCGGCGGTGGCGAACAGCACGCAGACGGCGTCCAGGTCCCGGTCGGCGTTGCGGCCGGCCGCGCCGCCGCGCCGGGCGGCCCGTTCCAGGCGCGCGGGCCACGGTGTGCCCTCCCACAGGTCCCACAGCGCCTCCTCGGCCGTACCGCCGCCCGCGAGCCGTTCGCGGGCCTTGCGGAGGAGCGCGCCGAGGCGCTGCGCCCCGCGCGCGTACGCCGGGTCGTGCACGGCCAGGCGCTCGGGTTCCGCGAGCGCTCGTGCGAGCAGTACGTCGGAGGGGGGCGGCAGCGGGTTGCCGGCCGCCCGCTCCTCCTCGCGCAGGGCACGGCCGAGGCGGCGCAGATCGGCCGGGTCCATGCCGGCGAGGGGGGAGGCGAGCAGGGTGAGCGCGGTCTCGGTGTCGAGCCAGGAGATGTCCGGGGCCGGCTCCGCGGTGTCTTCGGGGCCGGCGTCCTCGGGAGCGGCGTCCGTGGCGGCAGCCTCTTCAGAGGCGGTCTTTTCGCGTTCTCCAGGTTCCTCGGGTTCTTCCGAAAGGGCGGGCGCCCCTGCGTTGTCCTCGTGGCTCCGGGCCTCCGCCGTGGCCACCGCGCGCAGGGCCGTCAGCAGGGGGGCAACCGCCGGTTCGTGGCGCAGGGGGAGGTCGTCGCCGTCGATGTCCAGCGGAACGCCGGCCGCGGTGAGGGCACGGCGGAGGGTGGGCAGGGTGCGGGAGCCGGCCCGGACCAGGACGGCCATGTCGCTCCAGGCGACGCCGTCCTCCAGGTGCGCGCGGCGCAGGATGTCCGCGATGTTGTCCAGTTCGGTACCGGCCGTCGGGTACGTGTAGACCTCGACGCGGCCCCCGTCCCGCAGGGCGGCCGGCTCGCGATGGGCGCGGACCTTGTCGGCGGGCAGCCTGGGCAGCGGCATGCGCTGGGTGATCAGGCGCGTGGCGGCCAGCAGGGCGGCGCCGGAGCGGCGGGAGGTGCGCAGTACCTCGATAGGGGCGGGACGGCCGTCCGCGCGCGGGAAGGCCGCCGGGAAGTCGAGGATGCCGTTCACGTCGGCGCCCCGGAAGGCGTAGATCGACTGGTCGGGGTCGCCGAAGGCGACCAGGGTCCGTCCGCCGCCGGCCAGCGCGTGCAGGAGCCGTACCTGGGCGGGGTCGGTGTCCTGGTACTCGTCGACGTACACGGCGTCGTACTGGGCGGCGAGCCGTGCGGCGGTCTCGGGGCGGCGGGCGAGCAGGACCGCGCGGTGGACCAGTTCCGTGTAGTCGATCACGCCCTGCATGTCGAGCACGTCCAGGTACTCCGCGAGGAACGCGGCCGCGGCGCGCCAGTCGGGGCGGCCGATACGGCGGGCGAAGGCGTCCAGCGCATCAGGACCGAGGCCCAGCTCGCGGCTGCGGGCGAGGACCGCGCGGACCTCGTCGGCGAAGCCACGGGTGGTCAGACAGGCGCGCAGCTCGTCGGGCCAGCGCACATGCGCCAGTCCGAGCCGCTGCAGTTCGGGCTGTCCGGCGAGCAGCTCGCGGACGGTGACGTCCTGCTCGGGGCCGGAGAGCAGCCGCAGCGGCTCGGTGAACAGATCGCTGTCCTGGTGGGCGCGCACCAGTGCGTAGCAGTACGAGTGGAACGTGGTCGCGCGGGGCGCGCGGGCGGCGCCGACGCGCAGGGCCATGCGGTCGCGCAGGTCGACGGCGGCCTTGCGGCTGAAGGTCAGCACCAGGATGCGCTCGGGATCGGCGCCGCGGTCGATACGGGCGGCCACGGACTCCACGAGGGTGGTGGTCTTGCCGGTGCCGGGACCGGCGAGGACGAGCATGGGGCCGGCGCGGTGGTCAACCACGGCGCGCTGTGCCGCGTCCAGACGAGGGGGGTCGACGGCGGCCGGCGGGGTACGGACCAGTCGGTAAGCGCCACGACTCCCCTGCCGCACCGGGGGGTGCGGCAGGCGCCTGGTGGAGGAAGAGGAGCTCACGTGATCGGCCGGTCCTGGTGTTCGTGCTGATGGGCGGGCGGTCACGCGTGCGGGGCGGTGGCCGCGGGGTGAAGGGGACGCGCGCAGCCGACGCTACGCCGCCGCACCGGACGGAAGCAGTGCTTCCGCTTCTTCCCTCGCGGCGCTGCTGCCACAGGCGTCCCACATCCCACGAACGTACGTCATGCCACGGATGTCCCCCACGTCACCCATACGGGCTACGGGCTCTCCCCGAGGGCATCGGATGGCGGAAGCTGTCAGGTGTGACCCTCCGCGTCCGTTCCGCCGTCCCATCGGGCCCGCCGCATGTCGATCCGCGGCAGATGCCCCTCGGCGCTCCTGGCCGCCTCCTTCAGCGGCGTGCCCTCCGCGCGGTAGTGGGCGAGCGCGCGCAGTTCGTGGCCGGGCAGCAGCGCCCCGTCGGCACGTACCACACGCCACCACGGGACGGCGCCTCCGTAGAGCGACATCGCCCGGCCGACCTGGCGCGGTCCGCCTTCCTCAAGCCACTCGGCGACATCGCCGTACGTCATGACCCGCCCCGGCGGGATCCGCTCGGCGACCTCGAGGACCCGCTCGGCGTACTCCGGCAGCGCGTCCGCGTACTCCTCGTGGGTGTCCTCGCCAGGGCTCTGCTCGCTCATTCGCCCCATCCTGCCGCACCCCACCGACATCGCGGCGCGGACCGCGGGGAACGGCCCTCTCGCCCCCGGACGGCGCTTCCGGCAGACTGTGCGCCCGCGCATCCGCACCCTGATGCCCCCGTGTGCCGGTGGGGCATGCCACCATCGTGCGGGCGGTGACTGGTGATACGAGACCAAGAAGAGACCATGAAGCAGCAGGGCGTGCACCCCGAAGGCGCGGCGGGCACCCCTGACGCCGCCGCGCGTCCCGACACCGCCGGCGGCCCGCAGGACGACAGCACGCGCGCGCGTGAGAGCGGCGCAGACGACGGCACGCGCGCGCGTGAGAACAGCGCGGCCGACACAAGCGACGGCACCGAGGGGGCGCACGTCCCGGAGAAAGCGCCTCCCGGTCATGGTCCGGGCTCCGACGACGATCCGCACGCCGAGGCCGTGGAGGGCGACGAACCGTTGCTCCCCGCGCGCGTGCACCGCCCCTCGGACCTCATGCGGCTCCTGGTGGGTGTGCTCGCCATCGTGGTACTGCTCGCGATCGCCGCGTTCGCGCACGGCACCACCTCGGGCTTCGAGCAGGACATCAACAAGGGCACCGGTCAGGCCCCCGACCTGCTCATCAAGATCGCTGGTCTGGCGTCCAGCATCGCCATCCTGCTGGTGCCGGTCGCCTTCGCGATCGAACGGCTGATCAAACGTGACGGGCTGCGCATCGCCGACGGCGTCCTCGCGGCGGTCCTCGCCCACGGAGTGACCCTCGCCACCGACCTGTGGGTCGCGCGGGCCGCCCCGGACTCGATCCAGGAGGCGCTCACCCAGCCCTCCCCGGGCGACATCCACGCCCTGACCGACCCCGTGCACGGCTATCTGGCACCCGTCATCGCCTACATGACGGCCGTCGGCATGTCCCGCAGACCCAGATGGCGCGCGGTGCTGTGGATCGTGCTGCTGCTCGACGCGTTCTCGATGCTGGTCACCGGCTACACGACCCCGTTCTCGATCATCCTGACGGTGCTGATCGGCTGGACCATCGCCTACGGCACTCTGTACGCGGTCGGCTCCCCCAACGTGCGCCCCACCGGGCAGACCCTGATGGCCGGCCTCAGACACGTGGGCTTCCACCCCGTCAGCGCGGCCCGCGAGGAGGCCGTGGAGACGGAGAACGGCGACCGCGGTCGGCGCTACTTCGTCACCCTGGAGGACGGCCCGCCGCTGGACGTCACGGTCGTGGACCGGGAACAGCAGGCCCAGGGCTTCTTCTACCGCGCGTGGCGCAATCTCACCCTGCGCGGCTTCGCCACCCGCTCCAGCCTCCAGTCACTGCGCCAGGCGCTGGAACAGGAGGCACTGCTGGCCTACGCGGCGATCGCGGCCGGCGCCAACGCGCCCAAGCTGATCGCCACCTCCGAACTCGGTCCCGACGCCGTCATGCTCGTCTACGAGCACACCGGCGGGCGCACCCTCGACTCACTGGCCGACGAGGAGATCACCGACGAGCTGCTGCGCAACACCTGGCACCAGGTGCAGGCGCTGCAGTCGCGGCGCATCGCACACCGCAGACTCGCGGGTGACGCCATTCTGGTGGATCGTTCCGGCAGGGTGATCCTCACCGAACTGCGCGGCGGTGAGATCGCGGCCGGCGAGCTGTTGCTGCGCATGGACGTGGCCCAGCTGCTCACGACGCTCGGTCTGCGGGTGGGCGCGGAGCGCGCGGTGGCCTCGGCGGTGAGGGTGCTCGGACCCGACGCGGTCGCCGACTGCCTGCCGCTGCTCCAGCCGATCGCCCTGACGCGCTCCACGCGCGCGACGCTGCGCAAACTGGCCCGGGAGCAGGCCCAGCGCGAGCGCGAGGCGGTCCTGGAGGCATCCCGGCAGGCCAAGCAGGTGCGGGCGGAGGAAGCCGTAGCGGAGGGCGCTGAGACCGCCGGCAAAGCCGACAAGAAAGCCGTACGCGCCCAGGCGCGGGCGGAGAAGCGGGCCATCGACGAGGCCCTCGAGGAAGCGCGTGAGGAAGATCTGCTCACCCTGATCCGCCATGAGGTGCTGCGCATCAGGCCGCAGGCGCCGGTGGAGCCGGCCCGGCTGGAGCGGGTGCGGCCGCGCACGCTGATCAGCGTCATCGCCGGTGCCATCGGCGCGTACTTCCTGCTGACACAGCTCACCCACATCGAGTTCGGGCCGCTCGTGGCCAACGCCCAGTGGGGCTGGGTCGCCGCCGCCGTGCTGTTCTCGGCGGTCAGCTATGTCGCGGCGGCGATGCAGCTTCTGGGGTTCGTGCCGGAGCGGGTGCCGTTCCTGCGGGCCGTGGCGGCTCAGGTGGCCGGCTCGTTCGTGAAGATCGTGGCACCGGCCGCGGTCGGCGGCGTGGCCCTCAACACGCGGTACCTGCAGCGCGCGGGGGTCCGGCCGGGGCTCGCGGTGGCCAGCGTGGGCGCCTCACAGCTGGCCGGGCTCGGCTTCCACATCCTGATGCTGCTGTCCTTCGGCTATCTCACCGGCACCGAGAAGACGCCGTCCCTGTCGCCGTCCCGGACGGTCATCGCAGGCCTGCTGACGGTCGCGGTGCTGGTGCTGGTGGTGACCTCGGTGCCGTTCATGCGGAAATTCGTCGTCACGCGCGTGCGGTCACTGTTCGCGGGTGTCGTGCCCCGCATGCTCGATGTGCTGCAGCGGCCGCAGAAGCTGATCACCGGCATCGGCGGCATCCTGCTGCTGACGTTCTGCTTCGTGATGTGCCTGGACGCCTCCATCCGGGCGTTCGGCGACGGCTCGACCTCACTCAGCATCGCCAGCGTCGCCGTGGTCTTCCTCGCCGGCAACGCGCTCGGCTCCGCGGCGCCCACCCCGGGCGGCGTGGGCGCCGTGGAGGCGACCCTGACGGTCGGCCTGATCGCCGTCGGCCTGCCCAAGGAGGTCGCCGCCCCGGCCGTCCTGCTCTACCGCCTGCTGACGCTGTGGCTGCCGGTGCTGCCGGGCTGGCTCGCCTTCAACCAGCTCACCCGCAAGGGAGCCCTGTAAGGCACGCGCGCGTACCCCGCCGGCGCGGGAGTGCACGTACCTCGTACGGCTCGCGCCCCGCGCGCCCCGGCGTGCGCGCCTCCAGGATGGAAACATGGCAAACCCCACCCGGCTGCGCGCCGCCGCCCTGACCACCGCTGCCCTGCTGCTCTCGGCCCTGCTGGCCGGGTGCGGCGACGGCGCCGAGGCCGGCGACCTCACCGCGCAGAAGCTGGACTGGAAGGACTGCCCTGCTCCGTCCGAGGCCGAGGGCGGCGGCAGCGCCCCGTCTCCGCTGCCGAACGGCGGCACATGGCAGTGCGCCACCATGCAGGCACCCCTGGACTGGAGCAAGCCGACGGGCGACACCATCGGCATCGCCCTGATCCGCGCCAAGGCCAGCGGCCCCGCGAGCAAGCGGATCGGCTCACTCGTGTTCAACTTCGGCGGCCCCGGCGGCAGCGGCGTCAGCACGCTGCCCGCGTTCGGCTCGGACTACGCCGCCCTGCGCACCCGCTACGACCTGGTCAGCTTCGACCCGCGCGGGGTCGGCCGCAGCGCCCCGGTGGAGTGCGAGACCGACGCCCAGCTGGACACGTACTTCCAGCAGGACGCGACACCCGACGACAGCGCCGAGCGGACCCAACTCCTGGCCCGCACCAAGCAGTTCAACGCGGCCTGCGAGAAGAACTCCAAGAAGATCCTGCCGCACGTGGCGACCACCGACGCGGCCCGCGACATGGACCTGATGCGCCAGGTCCTCGGCGACGAAAAGCTGCACTACTTCGGCATCTCCTACGGCACCGAACTCGGCGGCGTGTACGCCCACCTGTTCCCCAAGAACGTCGGCCGGGCCGTGCTCGACGCCGTCGTCGACCCCACGCAGAACCCCGAACAGAGCGCGCTCGGACAGGCCAAGGGCTTCCAGCTCGCGCTGGACAACTACGCCAAGGACTGCACCTCGAAGACCACGGAGTGCCCTGTCGGCACCACTCCGCAGGATGTGAAGAACCGCATCGCGAAACTGCTGAACGACCTGGAGAAGAGGCCGATCCCCGGCATCGCGCCACGCCAGCTCACCCAGACCGCCGCGACGAACGGCATCGCGCAGTCCCTGTACTCCAAGGACTTCTGGCAGTACCTCACCGAGGGCCTGGAGCAGGCGTACGCGGGCGACGGCAAGATCCTCATGCTGCTGTCCGACTCGATGAACGGCCGCAGCGAGAACGGCGAGTACAGCAACATCACCGCGGCGAACATCGCCATCAACTGCGCCGACGAGAAGCCGCGGTACACCGCCGACTACGTCCAGCGGAAGCTGCCCGAGTTCCGTGCCGTCTCCCCGATGTTCGGGGACTACCTGGCCTGGGGCATGCTCAGCTGCACCGACTGGCCCGTGGCGGGTGCCGCCGACCATCCCGACGTCAGCGCGCCCGGCTCGGCGCCCATCCTCGTCGTCGGCAACACCGGCGACCCGGCCACTCCGTACGAGGGCGCGAAGAAGATGGTGGACGCGCTCGGCAAGGGCGTCGCCGTCGAGCTGACGTACAAGGGCCAGGGGCACGGTGCGTACGACAGCAAGAACCGGTGCGTGCAGCGCGCGGTGAACGGCTATCTGCTGGAGGGAAGGGAACCGAAGGCCGGCACGGTCTGCTTCTGAAACACCCAAGCCTGGAACGTCCCGAGCCTGAACCGTCCCGCAGCCTGAAGCACCCCGCAGTCGCAAAAAAACCACAGGTCAGAGCGTTATCCACAGCCCGTCACAGGATCGGCCGGGTGTGCCTACCATGGCGTGGACGCCCGGCGCGGCACGACGCGAAGGGCCTGTGAGGGGGGTGCGTATGAGGCGATTCCTGCGCTGGACGGCCGCGGTGGCCGCGGCGCTGCTGGTGGCCGGCTGCGGCGGCGGCTCTTCGGACGGGGGCGACAACGGGAAGGGGCACGAGGGCGGCGAGGACAAGGGCACGAGCGCGGCTCCCCCGTCCTCGCCCACGACGGACCTGCCCGCCTCCCTCACCTCCCAGCACCTCGACTGGCACGGGTGCAAGGCCACAGGGGACTCCCCCGCGCCGAGCGGCGACTGGCGGTGCGCGACGCTCAAGGTGCCACTGGACTGGTCCGAGCCGGGCGGCGCGACGATCGGTCTGGCGCTGATCCGCGCGCAGGCGACGGGCGGGAACCGTATCGGCTCGCTCCTGTTCAACTTCGGCGGCCCCGGCGGCTCGGGCCTGGAGATGATGCCGTACTACGCGAACACCGTCTCGAAACTCCGCGAGCGCTACGACGTGGTGAGCTGGGACCCGCGCGGGGTCGGCGCCAGTGAGGGCGTCCGCTGCCGCGGCGACCGGCAGACCGAGGCCGCCGAGGACGTGGACGGCACCCCGGACACCGCGCAGGAGGAGAAGGCGTTCCTCCAGGACGCCGTCGACTTCGGCAAGGGCTGCCAGAAGGCCGCCGGCAAGCTGCTGGCCCATGTGTCCACCACCGACACCGCACGCGACATGGACCTGATGCGCCAGGTCCTCGGCGACCCGCGGATGCACTACTTCGGCATCTCCTACGGCACCGAACTCGGTGGGGTGTACGCCCACTTGTTCCCGAAGCGGCTGGGACGGATGATCCTCGACGCGGTGGTCGACCCGACCGCGGACACCGTGGGCCAGGCCGAGAACCAGACCCGCGGCTTCCAGCGGGCACTGGACGACTACCTGAAGTCGACCGGTCAGGACCCGGAACAAGGCAGCCGGAAGATCGCGACCCTCCTGAAGCGGATCGACGCGAAACCGCTGCCGGCCACGTCCGGACGGAAGCTGACCGAGACCCTCGCGCTCACCGGAATCGTCGTGCCGCTGTACAGCGAGGCCGGCTGGCCGAGGCTGACCGCTGCTCTCAACTCGGCGGAGAAGGGCGACGGTTCACCGCTGCTGGCGCTCGCGGACGAATACAACGACCGGGACGCCTCGGGTCACTACGGCACGACGACCCACTCCCAGCGGGTCATATCGTGCCTGGACGAGAAGGAGCGGCCGACGCCCGCCGAGACGAAGAAGCGGCTGGCGGAGTTCGAGCGGATCTCGCCCGTGTTCGGGGACTACCTGGGCTGGGACACGGCGGGCTGGTGCCACGACTGGCCGGTGCCGGGCCAGTACACGACTCCGGAGGTCAGCGCACCGGGAGCGGCGCCGATCCTGCTGGTCGGCAACACCGGCGACCCGGCCACGCCCTACGAGGGCGCCCGCAGAATGGCCGACGAACTGGGCAAGGGCGTCGGCATCGAACTCACCTGGAAGGGCGAGGGACACGGCGCGTACGGCAACGGCAACGGCAGCGACTGCGTCGACTCGACGGTGAACGCCTACCTGCTGAACGGGACGGTGCCGAAGGACGGCAAAGTCTGCTCCTGACACGAACGGGGGCCCCGGGCACCGTACGCACCCGAGGCCCCCGCCATCCACACTGGGGAACCGGCTCAGTAGACCGGCTTGTGCGGTTCGATCTGGTTGACCCAGCCGATGACGCCGCCGCCGACGTGGACGGCATCGGCGAAGCCCGCGGACTTCAGGACGGCGAGGACTTCCGCACTGCGGACACCCGTCTTGCAGTGCAGGACGATCTTCTTGTCCTGCGGGAGGCCCTCCAGCGCGGTGCCCATGAGGAACTCGTTCTTCGGGATCAGCCTGGCGCCCGGGATGGAGACGATCTCGTACTCGTTCGGCTCACGGACGTCGATGATCTCGATGTTCTCGCCGTCGTCGATCCACTCCTTGAGCTGCTTCGGAGTGATCGTGGAGTCGGCGGCCGCCGCCTGGGCCTCCTCGGACACGACGCCGCAGAAGGCCTCGTAGTCGATGAGCTCGGTGACGGTCGGGTTCTCGCCGCAGACCGCGCAGTTCGGGTCCTTGCGGACCTTGACCTGGCGGTACGTCATCTCCAGGGCGTCGTAGATCATCAGGCGGCCGACCAGCGGCTCGCCGATGCCCGCGAGGAGCTTGATGGCCTCGTTGACCTGGATGGAGCCGATGGACGCGCAGAGCACGCCCAGGACGCCGCCCTCGGCGCAGGAGGGGACCATGCCGGGGGGCGGGGGCTCCGGATAGAGGCAGCGGTAGCAGGGGCCGTGCTCGGACCAGAAGACGGAGGCCTGGCCGTCGAAGCGGTAGATCGAACCCCACACGTACGGCTTGTTCAGCAGCACGCACGCGTCGTTGACCAGGTAGCGGGTCGCGAAGTTGTCGGTGCCGTCGATGATCAGGTCGTACTGGCTGAACAGGTCCATCACGTTGTCGGCCTCGAGCCGCTCCTCGTGCAGGACCACGTTCACGTACGGGTTGATGCCCTTGACGGTGTCACGGGCGGACTCGGCCTTGGAGCGGCCGATGTCGGACTGGCTGTGGATGATCTGGCGCTGCAGGTTCGACTCGTCCACCTCGTCGAACTCCACGATGCCGAGGGTGCCCACGCCCGCGGCGGCCAGGTACATCAGCGCCGGCGAACCCAGGCCGCCGGCGCCCACACAGAGCACCTTGGCGTTCTTCAGCCGCTTCTGCCCGTCCATGCCCACGTCGGGGATGATCAGGTGGCGGGAGTACCTGCGGACCTCGTCTACGGTGAGCTCAGAGGCTGGCTCAACCAGGGGTGGCAGCGACACGGGGACTCCGTTGGTCGGTCAATCACTACAGTTGTTCTCCCCGTAACACTGCCACGGCCTTCTTCATTCCGAGACACCTGTTCCGATACGCGAGACGATTTCGTCCCAGTAGCCGGGCATGGTCTCCCAGGGGTCGGTGCCGCCGCCGCGATCCGTGCGGTCGGTGAAGTAGATCGTCGCCGCACCCTGCCAGCGGGCGATGCGCAGCGCCTCCTCCAGGTGGCCGCGGGGCACGCCGTGCACGAAGTGGCAGAAGCGGTCGGGCGGGTAGTCGGCGGTCCACTCGGCGACCTGCGACCAGCGGTAGTCGGTCCAGGCGCCGGAGAAGGTCACCAGTTGATCGGCGTTCTCCGCGTACCCGGGGTGCGGATGGCTGCCGTGGCCGAGGACGATGTGGGCAGTGTCACTGATCGTCCGGAGCGTGGTGACCACGCGGCGGACCTCGGGGAGCGCGATGCGGTCGGTGGGACAGCGGTCGAGCAGGAAGCCGTCGACCCGGTACCAGTCGAGGTGTCGGTGGGCCTCGGAGAGCAGGTCGGCGAAGGCGCGGGCGCCGTGGGTGAGGTCCAGGTGGCCGAGGACCCGGACGCCCGCTCCCCGCAGGCGGGCCGCGGCCTCCAGGCAGTGCGGGTCCGGGCGGGTGCCGGGGCCGGCGGCCACGTTCAGCACCACCCAGTCCAGTGGGGTGCCCGGGCGGGCGAGTTCGGCCCACTGGGCGGGGGCGACGAGCGGGTGGGCGTAGCCGGGTACGCCGATGGCGGTGCGCAGGCCGGTGTTCGTGGCGCCTGCTGTGGTGCTGGTCAGATGCGGCATGCCGCCTCCATCCAGATGTCTGCCAGGGATTCTTCGAGGTTGATGCGGGGACGCCAGCCGAGCCGGTCGCGCGCGGTGCGCACGTCGGCCTGCTGCCAGCTGCCGCAGCCGTCCGGGTACGGGTACGCCACCGGGGCCCCGTGTTCGGAGTCGGCGCGGGGGTGGCCGATGGCGCTGCGCAGCGGACCGGGCGGGGCGTCGAGTTCGTGCAGGGCCCCGCCGTATCCCGCCACGCGCGCGAGGACTGCTGCGGCGTCACGGAGGCGGACGGCACGGCCGGAGCCGATGTTGATGACGCCCTGCGCCGCGGAGAGCGAGGCGGCGTGCACGGCGCGGGCGACGTCGCGTACGTCGACGAAGTCGCGCTGCACGCCGAGGCCGCCGAGCTTGAGCTCGCCGTCGCCGGACTGCATCGCGCGCCGCATCGCCTCCGCGAGCCGGCCCAGCGGGGAGCCGGCCGGGGTGCCGGGGCCGGCCGGGGAGAACACCCGCAGCACGACGGCGTCCAGTCCGGATCCGAGGACCAGTTCGGTCGCGGCGAGCTTGCTCACGCCGTACGGGCCGCCGGGGCGCGGTACGGCGTCCTCGGCGGTGGAGGAGCCGGGCTGGCTCGGCCCGTACTCGGAGCTGCACCCGATCTGCACCAGACGGGCCCCGCAGCCGCTGCGGCGCAGGGCCTCGCAGACGGTGGCGACGGCCACGGTGTTGTGCCGGGTCAGTTCGCGGGCGCCGCCGCGGATGGCGCCGGCGCAGTTGATGACGACCCCGGGGTGAACCGCGTCCAGGAAGCGGGTGAGCGCGCCGGGGCTGCCGGTGGCGAGGTCGAAACGGACGTCGGCGTCGTCGCCGCGGCCGAGCGCGGTGAGCTGGACGGCCGGGTCGGCGAGCAGACGGTCGGCGACGAAGCGGCCGATGTATCCGTTGGCTCCGATCATCAGGACCCTCATCGGGCGGCTCCCCTGGTGTGGGCGCCGGCGTGACCGGTGGGGCCGATGTGACCGGCGGCGCTGCTGTGACCGGCGGGGCCGACAGGTGCCGTGGGCCAGTGGCGTGCCTTGGGCCAGGAGGGTGCGGCGGGTCCGCCCGCGCTCGCGGTGACGGCCGAGCCGGTGGTTTCCCGGACTCCGGCTCCGGCGGTCCCGGCTTGTGCATCCGCGGCTGCGACTGCTGCGGACGCGCCGGAGGTTCCGGGGGCTCCGGACGCTCCGGGTCGGGAGGTGGTCATCTGGTGGTCTCCTTCAAAAAAGGGGTGATGCGGTCGCCTCCGGCGGCGGTTCGGGCCGGCGGCGGAAGATTCACTCGGGGGCTGCCGTGGGCGCATGCGCCGAGGCCTGGGTGAGGGTGCGGCCGGCGTGGAACAACAGGGCCAGTGCGGCCGTGCCGCAGGCGAGGGCCGGGACGGCGGCCTCCCCCCAGGCCTCCACGAGGGTCCGTACGGGCGCCGACAGGGCGGCGCTACCGGGCAGCCTTCCGGCCAGCGGCAGGGCGAGCGTCACCGCCTCCATGGCCGCCGCGGCACCGAGCGCCACGGCCGGGGCGTGCCGGTGGCCGTGCACGGTGAGCAGGCGGGCGAGCAGCAGCAGGGCGCCCAAGGTGAGGGCCTGTGGATAGGCCACGGGGTCGTGCAGGACGGCGCCGCACACCAGGAGCAGGCCGGTGAGCGCGCCCAGGAACAGGGCGAACGTGCCGAACAGCAACGGTGTGGCGGCGGCCTTGAAGTCCTCCAGCCCCCGGCTGCCGGCGAGCCTGCGGCGGGCGCCCGCGCCGAGCAGGTGGGCGCACCAGGCCGCCGGGGCGCAGGCCGCGGTGAGGGCCAGGACGGGCGCGACGGCCGTGGGCCAGGGGCCGTCCGGGGCGCCGGTCGGCAGGGCGTCGGTGCCACCGGTCACGACGGCGTGGAGGAGGCCGTCGCCGAGGAGGGCGTACCCGAGCAGCCACAGGGTCCACGCGCGTGTGCCGTTGGTGCGCCACGTGCGCGTGCCGGGCGGACCTGCGAGGGGGCCGCGGCGCAGTGCGGCACGCGTGGCGAGGGCTACGGCGAGGATGCCGACGGCGGCGGCCCCGAGGCGGGGTTGGCCGTGGGTGAGGCGCAGTCCGGCCACGGTGGCCGCGCCGAGGGCGCCGGGCAGGAGGGTGAGCAGGATCCAGTCCGCGCGCACGCGGGGCACGGGCGGGGGTTCGGACTCCGGGCCCTGCTCGCCGCCTCGCGGCACGCGCGCGTAGAGCTCCTCGGCGAGGGAGAAGACGTCGCGGTGGCGGAAGCGGGCGGCGGTCCGGTCGGTGACGCCGTGCGCCTCCAGTCCGGCCGCGATCTCCAACGGGTCCACGGCCCGCTCGCACAGCTCACGGTGCCGGTGCAGCAGGGCTTTCACCGGGTCGGCGGCTCCCCGCCGGGGCGCGGCGATGCGCCCTTTGCCCGACTCCCCGTCGCCGGACCGGGAGTTGTCCGGCGCCGCCTGGGTGACGGCGCCCGCGGCGAGCGTCCCGGGGCGGTCCGGCCGCCTGTCCGGCTCGGCGACGTCAGCTGAGCCTGCCGCATAGGGCACGGAGGCGGACGGCGCCGGCGAGTCCTCGCCGGACAGGGCCCCCTCACCGCCGCGCTCTGCCTCGAACCACTCCCTCGACCGCGCGTCCCAAGGCTCAGCGGCACGGGGCATCCCGGGCCGATCCAGCCCGCCCAGCCCGACCGGCTCCCTCGAAATCCCGGCAGCCGAACCCCAGCCCTCCGCCTCCCCGGACACCCCCATGCCCCGCGCGCTCAACCCGCTCA
Source organism: Streptomyces sp. NPDC050743 (assembly GCF_044456925.1). Lineage (NCBI taxonomy): Bacteria > Bacillati > Actinomycetota > Actinomycetes > Kitasatosporales > Streptomycetaceae > Streptomyces > Streptomyces sp. NPDC050743. The sequence goes on along the minus strand of NZ_JBITGJ010000006.1, from coordinate 19,487 downwards.
GCGCCTCCGGCGCACTCGCGGTGGAGTCCGCGTCCTCCAGCCCACCCGGCGCCCCCGTGCCCCACGGGCCGAGGTCCCCCGGTGTGCCCCGTTCGGTCAGCTCGTCCACCGCCCCGGTGCGCTCACCGCCCGTGCGGTCGTCCCGTGTGCTCATCACGCCCCCTCTGCAGCGGCCAGTCGTGTCGCGCGGACCGGTGGGGCCGTGGCCCAGTTGGGGGCGGTCCGGGGCAGGACGCGGGCCGTGGGGCCGGTCCAGCGGCCCGGGACGTGGGACTCTGCGGGCGTGGCGAACGGCAGGGGGTCACCGGCCTCGTCGAGGACGACCCGGCGGACCGGGCAGTGCGAGACGATCTGCAGGTAAATGCCGTGAAATGCCGCGATGTTCTGCTCGACGGTGAACAGTTCGAGCGCGCGGGCGCGCGCGGCGGCGCCGAGGCGCTCACGGCGCTCGGGGTCGCGCAGCAGCGCCACGCACGCCTCGGCGAGCGCCCGCGGATTGCGCGGGGGCACGACGAGTCCCGTGCCGCCGATGACCTCCACCACCGCACCGACGTCGGTGGACACCGTGGCCCGGCCGCAGAACATGGCCTCGATCAGGCCGATCGGGAAGCCCTCGACCACGCTGGACAGCACGACGACCGCACCGGCCGCGTACACCTCGGGCAGCGTGGGCGCCTCCGGGTCGCCGATCTCCTCGAAGGAGACCGGGTTGTCGCCGACGGCGTGCACGCCCTCCGCCTCGTCCGGGAAGAGCTGCGCGGCGAGCGCCCGGCAGTGACCGAGGTAGGCCGCGCCCTCGGGTCCGTCGGGCGCGCCGACGATCCTGAGGCGCGCCTTGGGCTCCTCCTTGCGGACCTCGGCGAAGGCGTGCAGCAGCGAGATCAGGTCCTTGGCGGGTTCGACGCGCCCGACCCAGACCAGAGCGCCGGGGTCGGCGCGGTCCGGGGCCTCGCCGACCTCCGCGAAGCGGGTGGCGTCCATGCCCGGGTAGACCGTGCGGATCCGGGCCCGGTCGGCGCCGCACCTCTCCTGCCAGCGGCGGGCGTGTGCGTTGCCGGGGGTGAGGACCTCGGCGCGCCGGTAGACCTCGGCGGCGAGCCGGCCGTGAAAGGCGCCGAGCAGCGCGCGCACGGCGGGGGCGGCGGTGTCGGGGCCGAGGGCCAGGTAGTGCGAGCGGAGTTGCACGCCGTACTCGGTGACGAGCAGCGGCACCTCGCAGAAGTGCCGGGCGAGCAGCCCGGTGAGGGCCGCGGGGCCGCCGGCGGTGGCGTGGCAGAGGTCGGCCGCGCCGAGGTCCTCGTCGCCGTACCAGCCGAGGGAGAGGGGGCGCAGGGCGCGTTCGAGGTGTGCGGTGACGGTGAGCAGATCGGGTACGCGCGCCTCGCGCGCCGTGCGCAGCGCGCCGGGGGCGCGGCAGGCTCGTTCGAGGGTGCGTACGGCGGCGTCCGAGCGCAGGGCGCCGACCAGTCCGCCCTCCTCGCGGGCGAGTTCGGCGAGTCCGTACAGCGCGCTGCCGAAACGGTCCGCCATGTCGGTGGCTCCGTCCCCGGACACCGGGTCGGCTCCGGCGCACACGGCGGCGACCAGTTCGCCGTAGCACTCGGTGAAGCGCCGGCGCGTGCGCCGTCCGTGGGCGACCCGGTCGTCCTCGGCCGTCCACACCGGCGCCGTACGCACCCGGCTGACCTGCGGTGGGAGAGCGACCCAGCCGTCGTCCTCCTGGTGCCGGCTGCGGCTGAGCGCGTAGATGTCGAACTCGTGCTGGTCGAGCCCGCTCACGAGCCGGTCGCACCAGAGTCCGGCGTCACCGCTCACATACGGGTAGCCACCTTCCGTAAGCAGTCCGATGCGCACGTGTGCACCCCCGATCTCCCGTCCGGTGAGCCGCCGCTCGGCGGCTCGCAGCGGGACGAACGTAAGGGGACAAGGCGGTGGCGCGACGGACGGTTGTCCATCGCGCCACCAAAAGGGGTGAACGGTCGTAACTTTCGCGTGCGGGTCACGTTCGGCCGCGCTAAGGCCTCACAGCGCGATCAACCGTGCACGAAACGTTACGCCACGGCCGGCTCACGCCGCGCCGCACGCCGCTGTGCCGCCAGCTCCGGGTCGAGCGCCGGTACAGCGGCCAGGAGCTGCCTGGTGTACGGCTCGCGGGGGCTGTCGTACACCTCGTCGGCGGGCCCGTACTCGACGACCCGGCCCTGGCGCATCACCGCGACCCGGTCGCTGACCTGCCGTACGACGGCGAGGTCGTGGGCGATGAAGACCAGCGCGAGGCCGAGCTCCCGCTGGAGTTCGCCGAGCAGCTCGACCACTTGGGCCTGTGTGGTGACGTCGAGCGCGGAGACCGGCTCGTCGCAGACGATGACGCGCGGGTCGGCGGCGAGCGCCCGGGCGATGCCGATGCGCTGGCGCTGGCCGCCGCTGAACTCGTGCGGGTAGCGGTCGTAGTGCGCCCTTTCGAGCCCCACGCGCTCCAGCAGTTCCCTCACGCGCCCCCGGATGCGTTCCTCGTCGTGGTCCCCACGCGCGCGTAGCGGATCGGCGATGGACTCGCCCACGCTGCGGCGGGGGTTGAGGGAGGAGACGGGATCCTGGAAGACCATCTGGACGGCCGGGTTCACGCCGGTGTGCGGGCGCCCCTCGTAGCGGATCGCGCCGGCGGTCGGCTCCAGCAGCCCGACCAGCATCCTGCCGAGCGTGGTCTTGCCGCTGCCGCTCTCACCGACCACGCCGAGCGTCTCACCGCGGCGGACGGTCAGCGAGACGTCGTCCACGGCCGCGAACGCCCGCTTGCCGCGGCCGAACTCGCGCCGCACCCCGGTGGCCTCCAGCATGACCTCGCCGGAGGCCTGGGAGCCGGTACGGCGGGTGTCCACGCACGGGACAGCGTCGAGGAGTTCCCGGGTGTACGCCGCGGTGGGCGCGGCGAGGACTGTGCCGACCGGCCCCTGCTCGACGACCCTGCCGTGCCGCATGACGAGGACGTCGTCCACGCTCTCGGCGGCGACGCCCACGTCATGGGTGACGAGCAGCAGGCCCATGCCGGTCTCCTCGCGCAGCGTGTGCAGCAGGTCGAGGATCTGGGCCTGGACGGTGACGTCGAGGGCGGTGGTCGGCTCGTCGGCGATCAGCAGGTCCGGCTCGCAGGCGAGGGCCATGGCGATGAGGGCGCGCTGGCGCATGCCGCCGCTGAACTCGTGCGGGCGGGACCGCGACCGCCGTGCCGCGTCCGGAATTCCCACCCGGTCCAGCACCTCCACGGCACGCGCGCGTGCGGCACGACGCGACACGCGCGTGTGCACGCGGTGGACCTCGGCGATCTGGTCGCCGATCGCGTAGTACGGGTCCAGCGAGGACAGCGGGTCCTGGAAGACCATGGCGGCCTTGGCACCGCGCAGCCGCCGCAGCTCCTCGTCCGGGGCCGCCTGTACGTCGGTGCCGGCGACGCGGACCGAGCCGGTGAGCCGGGCCCCGGTGCCGCGGTGCAGGCCCAGCAGGGCGCCCGCGACCGTGGACTTGCCGGAGCCGGACTCGCCGACCAGGGCGAGCGCGGCGCCCTTCGGCAGGCTGAAGGAGAGTCCGTCCACGGCCCGCAGCGCGCCGAACTCGACGGTCAGGTCCGTGACTTCCACCAGGCTCATTGGAGTACCACCCGTCGGTCGGCCACCGCGTACAGGACGTCCGCGACGGCGTTGGCGAGGACCACGAAGAAGCCGATGACCAGGACCATGCCGACGACCACCGGCAGGTCGACGACGTTCACCGCGTGCACCAGCTCCTGGCCGATGCCGGGCAGCCCGAAGAGGGTCTCGGTGAGGACGGCACCGCCGACGGCCGAGCCGACGTTGTTGGCGTTCAGCGCGATCACGGGCGCCAGGGCACCGCGCAGGGCGTGCCGGCCGACGATGGAACGCTCGGCGACGCCGTAGGCCCGGAAGGTGCGGATGTGGTCCTCGGCGAGGGTCTCCAGCATGGCGGCACGGGTGAGGCGGGCGAAGGCCGCGGCCTCGATCAGGGCGAGCGAGAGCCAGGGCAGCAGCAGATTCCACGCCCATTGCTCGGGGTCGTCCGAGAAGTTCACGTACTGCGGGAAGGGCAGCAGCTGCAGTTCGCCGCAGACGACGATCATCAGCACCAGGCCGATGACGAAGACGGGCGTGGCCGTGCCCGCGAGGGTGATCGCGGTCAGCACACGCTCGGAGACACGGCCGCGCCGCCACGCGGACAGCACACCGGTGCCGATGCCGAGGACGAGCCACACCACCATGGCGCCGACGACCAGCGACAGGCTGACCGGCAGCTTGGTCAGGATGATGTCCAGGACTTGCTGGTCGGTCTGGTACGACTGCCCCAGGCAGGGCGCGGCGCAGTGCTCGACCGCGGTGCCCGTGGAGAAGTCCTGGCCGACGAAGAGCCCTTCCAGGAAGTGCCAGTAGCGCAGGTACAGCGGATCGCCGAGCTTGAGTTGCTGGGCGACCTGGTGCACCTGTTCCGGTGAGCAGCGCGGGCCGCAGGTGATCTGGGCGACGTTGCCGGGGGTGACGTAGAAGACGACGTAGACGATCACCGAGATGGCGAGCAGGGTGACCACCACGCCGACGGCGCGGCGCAGCAGGAAGCCGCCGAGGCCGCTCATGCGGTTGCCTCCTTGTCGCTCTCGGCGCCCTTCTCGGCGTCCTTGGCGTCCTTGCGGCCGGTGCCGACGCGCAGGCGGGAGGCGGCGCGCGGGTCGAGGGCGGTGCGCACGCCGTCGCCGAGGACGGTGAGGGCAAGGACGGTGACGAACAGGGCGCCGGCCGGCAGCAGCAGGTACTGGGGCGCGGCCTGGTACCAGACGTCAGCGGCGGTCAGCATCTGTCCCCAGGACGGGGTGGGCGGCTTCACGCCGACGCCGAGGAAGGACAGCGCCGCCTCGACGGAGATGTTCGTGGGCACCAGCAGGGCGGCGTACGTGATGACAGGCGCGGCGAGGGCGGGCAGCAGTTCTCGGCGGGCGACCCGCCAGGCGCCCCAGCCGCTCAGCCTTGCGGCGGCGACGTAGTCGAGCCCCTTCAGGGAGAGCGTCTGGGCCCGCACGATCTTCGCGATGTTGCCCCACGCGATCAGGCCGATGACAAGGGTGACCAGGACGGGCCGCGGGAAGCTCGACGGCACGATCGCCAGCAGGGCCAACGACATGATCATCAACGGCATCGAGACGATGATGTCCGTGGCGCGGCTCAACAGTTGATCAACTCTTCGGTTGCCGAGCGCGGAGCCGACACCGACCGCGACCCCGATGGCGACCTGCACCACCGTGGCCGCGAGCGCGACGCCCAGCGACACCCGCGCCCCGTACACCAGGCGGGCGAACAGGTCGCGGCCGGTCTGCGGTTCGACGCCCAGCCAGTGGTCGGCGCCGATACCGCCCAGGGAGCCGGTGGGCACGCCCCCGCGCGCGGAGTCGATCAGGGACGGGTGGTATGTGGTGGGGTCCTGGCCCTCCAGCGCGGTGAGCAGCGGCGCAGCGAGCGCGACCAGGACGAGCAGCGCGACGACGGCCGCGGCGACCAGGGCGGCGCGCTGCGCGCGCAGCCGCCGCCAGAACTGACGGGCCCCCGAGGCCGCCGGGACGAAAGCGTCCGTCCCGGCGGCCTCGACGGCGACGAGTGCCTCGCTCACGGCGCTACTTCACCGCGACCTGCGAGATGTCCAGCACGCCGGTCCAGTCGCTGATGACGATGTTCTTGACGTCCTTGCCGTACAGACGCTTGTAGACCGGGTGGAACAGCGGCACGACGAGGGCCTTCTCGCCGATCTTCTCGTCCAGTGCACCCCACCGCTTGGCGGCGGCGTCAAGGTCGGTCAACTTGTTGATCGCGTCAATCTCGGCATTGACCGACTTGTCGTCGAGCAGGCCGGTGTTGAAGTTCGCGCCGTCCTTGACGATCTGGCGACCGTCGAAGATCGGGGCCAGGAAGGGGCCGCCGGAGGGCCAGTCGGCGCCCCAGTGCGCGAGGAAGAAGCCGGGCTCGGTCTTCACGCCGTGGATCTTGTCCCGGTAGTCGTTGTACTCCAGACCCTGGAGCTTGACCGTGATGCCGGCCTTCTTGAGCGCATCCTGGATGGCGGTCGCGATCTCGGGGCTGGTCTCGAAGTCCTTGGCGTTGGAGTGGGTCAGCGTGACGGTGAGCCCGTTCTTGTAGCCGGCCTGGGCGAGCAGTTCCCTGGCCTTGGCCGGATTGCCGGACGCACCGGCCGGGAACGGGTCGTACGGCGTGTAGCCGAAGGACTTCTGGTCGGGCAGGAAGGTGGTGGCGGACTCGGCGAGCGCGCTGCCGCCGGCCGCGTTGACCACCGAGGACCGGTCGACGGCGTAGGCGATCGCCTGCCGCACCTTCGGGTTGTCGAACGGCTTCACGGTGGGGTTGAAGGCGATGTAGTTCGTGTAACCGAAGTGACCGGTGCCGACGCGCGCGGCCAGTTCCTTGTCGCCGCTGACCTTGGCGAGCTCGGCCGGTCCGAGGTTGGTGTCCGTGGTGACCGCGGCCGCGTCCGCGCCCTGGGACGCGGACAGCCGCTGGTTGATCACGGACGAGTCGAGCCCGGAGCGGACGTCGATCGTGTCCGGGTAGGCCTTGCGCTGGTCGTCGACGCCCGCCGACCAGTACGTGTTGCGCGCAAGGACCAGGTGCTCGCCGTCGTTCTCGTTCTTGACGACCTTGTACGGGCCGGACGAGACCGGGTGCTCCTCGTACTTGGTGCCGTTGTCCTTGCTCTGCGGCACCGGGGTGAACTGCGTCTGCGTGGCGAGGAACGGGAACTCGCCCTCGGGCTTGTTCAGGTGGAAGACGATGGTCCGCGCGTCCGGCGTCTCGATCGCCGAGAGCCCCTTCTTGTCCTTGTAGGGGCCCTGGTAGTCGGCCGCGCCGACCAGCCAGTCCCTCAAGTAGGGCGCGCCGCGGAGAGTTCGGGGGCGAAGGAGCGCTCGATGCCGTACTTGATGTCGGCCGAGGTGATCGGGGTGCCGTCCTCGTACTTGAGGCCCTTCTTCAGGGTGTACGTCCACACGGTCGCGTCCTTGTTGGGACGCCCGGTGTCGGTGGCGAGGTCGGGGACCACCTTGGCACCGGCCGCGCCGTTCTCGCGGTTGCGCGTGGTGAGGGTGCGGAAGACCAGCGAAGGGACGTTTCCGCCGCCGGAGGTGTAGAGGCGGGCCGGGTCGAAGTCGGTCTGCGGCTCGGAGTTGAGCACCGTGAGGGTGCCGCCCTTGTGGGGCGTGGAGTCGCCACCGGAGCCCTTGGCATCGTTGTCCTTCGGGCCGCAGGCGGCTGCGCCCGCTGCCACGACCAGGCTGACGGATGCCGCTGCCGCGCGGCGCGCTATGACGGACGGTTGACGCATCGGAATGACGACCTCTCGAATACTGAGACTGACAGACAAGGAGTGAGACGATTGCGGGCAGACGTCAGCCCCGGCGTCTGGTCGTCGAAAATCCATGACTCAGCCCGTGACTCAGCCACGGACGCAAAAAGAGGAAAAGGGTCGCGACGCGAACGCCAGAGGGCGGCGTCAGCGACAGTGGATGTCGGACACGCAGAGTGCGGTCACGCCGAAGAGCGCCAGCTCGATGGCTGCGCCCTCACGGACGACATGACTAGACCACATGGGCAGAAATATGAACGAACATCCGTCTCATGTCAATGTGACATAAGCGGCGGCTGTCAACTCGTGGGATAGGGCCAGGGGTTGGGCAGACAGTGGATTCCGTCATGGTCGAGGAACTTTGTCTGCTGCTGCATGACGGGGGCGAGTTCGCCGTCCTTCTGGCACGTCACGTGGCCGTGGCCGAGCCGGTGACCGACCTCGTGGTTGATCAACATCTGCCGGTAGGCGTGGATTTTGTCCCCATATGTCGTGCTGCCCTGAGCCCATCTGTATGCATTGATCATCACTCGTTCGGTGGCGGCCGAGTCGCAGGAGACGTTGTCCTCGGTCGTGTCGAGTCCGGACTTGGCGCACCACTTGGCGGTCGTACCGGGGCTGGCCAGCGTGATCACGAAGTCCGGCTTGCCGGAGGAGATCCGCTCGAAGGTACGGGCGCCGTCGTGGGCCCAACTGCGGTCGTCGTTCAGGGTCTTCTGCACGGCCTCGGCGAACAGCTCGCCGTCCAGGCCGAGGCCCTGCTCGATGTCCACGCGGTAGGTGTACTTCTGTCCCCTGCCCGGCGCCTTGGCGGAACCGGGCACGGTCTCGAACTTCCCCGAGCCCTTCAGCGTGGCGCTGAGCGGGTACGTCCGGTCCATCTTCTGCTCGTACGACAGCGTGACCGTGCCCGGCGAGGCGGACGGGGCCTCAGCACCGGGGGCGCGTGCGTCCTGAGCCTGGTCGGCGGCGGAGCTCGGCTGTTCGCCGTCGCGGTGCGAGCCGGTCACCTGGCCGGCGACGACCACGGCGAGCACGGTGGTGACGGCGGCCGCCGCGATTCCGGTGAACGCCCGCCCCTTGCCGCCGGAGCGCTGAGCGGGCAGGCCGGCGGGGTGCTGCGCGGGCGGGCCGGCCGGGGGTGCGTCGTCGGCGTCCGCCTCCGGCGCGTCGGCCGGGTGTTCCTCGACGGGGCGAGGCTTCCCCGTGCGGGGCGCGAAGACGTCGATGTCGTCGTCGAGGCCGACGCCGGCGGCGCGCCCCTCGGCGAAGGCGTCGAGGTACTCCTGCCAGGGCCCGGCCCCGCCCCCCGGCCCGGTGGGCCGCTGCCGCGGAAGCACGACACCGGGCCCGGCCGCCCCCGCGTACTCATCCCAACCACCACCGGCATCCCGCTGCTCAGGGTGCCCACCACGAGTGGGAGCCCCCTCACGAAGACGGGGGACACCGTGCGCGGGGGTGCCGTCGGGGAGACGGGGCATGCCGTGCGCGGGAGTGCCGTCCGGAAGCCTCGGGACGCCCCGCGCAGGGGTCCCATCGGGCAGAAGAGGCACACCACGCGCCGGAGCCCCCTCGCCAAAACGCGGCACACCCTGCGCCGGCGTCCCATCCGGGAACCTCGGGACACCGTGCGCCGGAGTGCCGTCAGGCAACCTCGGCACACCGCGCGCAGGCGTGCCGTTCGGGAGCCTCGGGACACCACGCGCCGGAGCTCCCTCGCCGAAACGCGGCACACCCTGCGCCGGCGTCCCATCCGGGAACCTCGGGACACCGTGCGCCGGAGTGCCGTCAGGCAACCTCAGCACACCGCGCGCAGGTGTGCCGTCCGGAAGCCTCGGGACACCACGCGCCGGTGTGCCGTCAGGCGGACGGGGCACGCCATGCGCGGGAGTGCCGTCCGAAAGCCTCGGGACGCCCCGCGCAGGGGTCCCATCGGGCAGACGGGGCACACCGCGCGCCGGAGCTCCCTCGCCGAAACGCGGTACACCCTGCGTCGGCGTCCCGTTCGGGAACCTCGGGACACCGTGCGCCGGAGTCCCCTCCGCAAGCGGCGGCACGCCCTGCACCAGGACCCCCTCCGTGAACCGCGGCGCATCATGCACCGGCGGGCCGGGGGGCGGGAACCCGGCACCGGAGCCGGTCGTGCTCAGCGGTGCCTGGCGCTGGCCGGGCAGCAGTGGCTGTCCGCCTCGGGTACCGCTCCTCCGCCCTGCGGCGGTCGTGTCCGCGGAGTCGCTCTTGGGAGACGGGCTCCGGCGGCTGTGGCGTCCCACTCCGGCCTCAGCTCCCCGTACCCGAGTCGGTGCCGGCGTCCCCGGTCTCCGCGAGGAGTTCCCGGAACGCCGTGGCCACCACGTCCGGGTACTCCATCATCGCCACGTGCCCGGCGTCCGGCAGGGACAGCAGGCGCGAGTCGCGGAAGGCGCGGGCGGCCCGGCGGGCCATGCGGAAGCCGACCAGCTGGTCGCGGCCGCCGTAGATCAGCAGGGTCGGCGCGAGCACGCGCTCGGCCTGGCGCCACAGACCGTGCTGTCCGCCGAGCGTGTAGGCGTTGACGATCCCACGCGCCGAGCGGGCCATCGCGTCCCAGAAGTACGGCAGTTGCAGCCGCCGCTCCAACTCCTCCACAGCGTGCTGGAACGCCTCGGGCGACACCTGACCCGGGTCGCCGTAGCAGAGCGCCAGGACACCGCGCACCCGCTGCTCGGCCGTCCACTCCTTGGTGAACCGGGTGAACAGGGCGGCGACACCGGGCACGCCGAGCAGTGCGGTCGGCGCCGCGGTGCGCTGGATGCGCAGTTCCGGCAGAGCCGGCGACACGAGCGTGAGTGTACGGACGAGGTCGGGGCGTACGGCGGCCACGCGCGTGGCGACCGCGCCGCCGAGCGAGTTGCCGAACAGGTGGACCGGGCCGCGGCCGGCGGCGTCGAGATAGCGGATCACCGCGCGCGCGTGCCCGGTGACCGAGTAGTTCCCGTCGTCCGGGGGCGGGGAGTCGCCGAAGCCCGGCAGGTCGACCGCCTCGCTCTCGACGACGCCGTCCAGCTCGGCCATCAGCGACGACCAGTTCTGCGAGGATCCGCCGAGCCCGTGGACGTACAGCGCGGGCGGCAGGCCCTCGCGCGCGGGACGGCGGGACCGGATCGAGAGGGTGACCCCGGGCAGCCCCACGGACCGCAGCCGCTCGCCCTCGCCGACCCGGACGGGCGCCACCCTCGGAAGGACACTGGCGGCCGGAACGGACGGCGACTCGGTCGAAGACATGCGGCAATGTTACGAGGTGATCACGTCGCGATTCATGTGTTCGGCGTCACAGAGTGACGCGCGGGTCACGAGTGAACCGGAACCGAACCGGTCCGCTGCGAACAGGCAGGACGGCATGGCATCCGGTTGCGCCGTCTCCTAGGCTCGTACACAGGGCACCCGTATGTGGCCCCTGCTGTTCCAGGGACGTTCGTAGGAAGGGAGCCCACCATGGCCTATGACCCCACCGAACCCGACACGATCGAGGATCTGGAAGCCGAGACGGCCCCTGAGATCGACGTCGAAGCCAACGAGGTGGACGCCGCCGAGCAGCACGCCGACATCAAGCCGGACCGTGACGACCCCCTGACGGGCGTGGATCCGGACCGCGCGAACGAGGCCGATCTGGTCGAACAGGCGCGTGTGGTCTCGCTCGACGAGGACGACTACCGCTGACCTCGCCGGACTCCCGCGGGCCGTGCGAAGGGCCCGCTGCACTTCGCGAGGAGCCCGACCGCAGCTTTCGTCGCCGTCCGGTACGTGAAATTCTGCGCTCGCACCGCGCACACCACGGTTACCGGAAAGTACGATGGCCGCGCGGCTGACACCGCGATATGGACGACTTTGGGAGGCGGCGTGACAGCCATCGAGCAAACTGAGGCAGCACGCCCGCGTGGCACACGTCTGCCACGCCGAGCCCGACGGAACCAGTTGCTGGGCGCCGCCCAGGAGGTTTTCGTCGCGCAGGGGTACCACGCGGCGGCGATGGACGACATCGCCGAGCGGGCCGGCGTGAGCAAGCCCGTGCTCTACCAGCACTTTCCCGGCAAGCTCGACCTCTACCTAGCGCTGCTGGACCAGCACTGCGAGTCGCTGATCCAGTCCGTGCGCAACGCGCTGGCGTCGACGACGGACAACAAGCAGCGCGTCCGGGCGACCATGGACGCCTACTTCGCCTACGTCGAGGACGACGGCGGCGCCTTCCGGCTGGTGTTCGAGTCGGACCTGACGAACGAGCCCGCGGTCCGCGAGCGCGTCGACAAGGTCACCAACGACTGCGCCGAGGCGATCTGCGACGTCATCGCCGAGGACACGGGCCTGTCGCGCGCGGAGTCGATGCTGCTCGCCTCCGGCCTCGGCGGTCTGGCCCAGGTGGTGGCCCGCTCCTGGCTGCACAGCGACCGCAGCGTGCCGCGCGACCAGGCGGTGCAGCTGCTGACCTCGCTGGCCTGGCGGGGCATCGCCGGCTTCCCGCTGCACGGCGCCGAACACCACTGACGGCCGTTTGTTCCCGTGCGCTGTTCGCTGACGGCGTTCCGGCCGACAGCGTGCGGGTCCTCTCACCGGGCTAATGTGTGCTGGGTACGGCGCGGAAGATCGCGCACATCACTGACCGTCGGAGGGACATAGCCGTGGAGGTCAAGATCGGCGTGCAGTACGCGCCCCGCGAGATCGTTCTGGAGAGCGGTCAGAGTGTCGAGGAGGTCGAGCGCCTGGTGTCCGAGGCGCTGTCCGGCAAGACGCAGCTGCTGACCCTCCAGGACGAGAAGGGCCGCAAGGTCCTGGTGCCGACGGACCGCCTGGCGTACGTGGAGATCGGCGAGCCGACCGTGCGCAAGGTGGGGTTCGGCGCGCTGTAGGCGACGTCATGCACAAGGGCCCGGCAGCCGCGAGCCGCCGGGCCCTTCTGTATGAGCGAAGCGCACAGACGGAGCACGACTCCTCCACAGCGGAGGATTGCACTCCGCAGGTCACGGGTATGACGGGCTACGACCGTCAAGGGCAGACGTGCCGTGGGAGGGACTTGGAGATGATCCTGGAAGCGCTTGGATCCGCCGTGCTCGGTCTCGTCCTCGCCTGGGCGGCGTCGTACCGCCTGTCCCACCGCCTGCCGGCCCGCCCGCTGGTGCTCTGCACGGGCGTCGCCGGCGCCCTCTTCGGCGACTTCGTCACCCACACCGCCCTCGGCACCGGCACCGTCTGGCTGAGCCTGCTGGGCGCCGCGATCATCTCGGCGGCGTCCCTGTCCCTCCTGCTCCGCCCGCTCCGCCGACGATCATTGACGGCGTAGGCGACGCCGAGCCGCCTCGGGCGCGGGGCTGTGTTCGATCTGCGGCTCCGCCGCCGGGCGCGAGCAACCGCAACGCGCCCGCGGCCGCGAGCGTCCCCGCGCCCACCACGGAGCGCTCCGCTTCTCAGGCCGCGAGGCCCAGCGCAGCCATCCGTTTGGTGTGCGCCTCGGTGATCCGGGAGAACATCTTCCCGACCTCGGCGAGATCGAACCCGTCGGCAACCCCGCCCACGAGCATCGTGGACAGCGCGTCCCGGTCGGCGACGACCCGCTGGGACTGCGACAGCGCCTCGCCCATCAGCCGCCGCGCCCACAGCGCCAGCCGGCCCCCGACCCGCGGGTCGGCGTCGATGGCGGCCCGCACCTTCTCCACCGCGAACCCGGCGTGCCCGGTGTCGTCGAGGACGGCGAGGACGAGCTCACGCGTGTCGGAGTCGAGACGCGCCGCGACCTCCCGGTAGAAGTCGCTCGCGATCGAGTCGCCGACGTACGCCTTGACCAGGCCCTCCAGCCAGTCCGAGGGCGCGGTCTGCTTGTGGAAGCCGTCCAGGGCCGCGACGAACGGGTCCATCGCGGCCGTCGGCTCCTCGCCGATCTCGGTCAGCCGGTCCCGCAGCCGCTCGAAGTGGTGGAACTCGGCCGAGGCCATCTTCGCCAGCTCCGCCTTGTCCGCGAGGGTCGGCGCGAGCTTCGCGTCCTCCGCGAGCCGCTCGAACGCCGCCAGCTCCCCATACGCGAGCGCGCCGAGCAGGTCCACGACGGCGGCGCGGTACTGCGGGTCGGCGGAGGCCTGCGCCCAGTCCTGGGCGGCGACACCGGTGGGTTCGGCGGAGGCGGCGGACGCGTTCTCAGGCTTGTCAGAGCTAGTCATGAGGCGCACAATAGCCCGCTCGCGTGGCGCCGGAAGGTCATGACCGATCAGTGTGACGACCATGACGTGACCAAATCGGCCATCGCATGTGCGCGAATCCGGGGTATGGTGGTAATGCGCCTGCCAGAGTGCGTCGACGGTGTTCGACGGCTCCGAACGGGCCGCACGCATGAGGATGCCCGGTCGGTGGCCCGATCGGCTCCGACCCGACAGCCCTCCCTGGCCGTACGGCACAGTACGTACGACGACCGGAGGGACACCCTCAGCGGTACGAGCGCTAGAGCGTCGGCAGAGGTCCCGTGTCATACGGCTTGCCTTGAGTGGCTCGCCCGTACGGCAGCCGACGTCCCCGGCACGGTCGCACATGACCCCCGCGCTCGCCTCGCGCCGCGCACACAGAAGAGGCATGACCCTGACTACGACGTTTCGAGACCTCGGGATCCTCCCCGAGACCGCCGAGGCCCTGGAGGCCGTCGGCATCATCACTCCCTTCCCCATCCAGGAGATGACGCTCCCCGTCGCCCTTTCCGGCACGGACGTCATCGGCCAGGCCAAGACCGGCACCGGCAAGACGCTGGGCTTCGGTCTTCCGCTCCTGGAGCGCGTCACCGTCCCCGCCGACGTCGAGGCCGGACGCGCCGCCCCCGAATCCCTCACCGACGCCCCGCAGGCGCTCGTCGTCGTCCCCACGCGCGAGCTGTGCACCCAGGTCACCAACGACCTGCTGACCGCGGGCAAGGTCCGTAACGTACGGGTGGTCGCGATCTACGGCGGCCGGGCCTACGAGCCCCAGGTGGAGGCCCTGAAGAAGGGCGTCGACGTGGTCGTCGGCACCCCGGGCCGGCTGCTCGACCTCGCGGGCCAGAAGAAGCTGAACCTGAAGCACGTCAGGTGCCTGGTCCTCGACGAGGCCGACGAGATGCTCGACCTGGGCTTCCTGCCCGACGTCGAGAAGATCATCGACATGCTGCCGGTCAAGCGCCAGACCATGCTGTTCTCGGCGACCATGCCGGGCGCCGTCATCGGACTCGCGCGCCGCTACATGTCCCGGCCCACGCACATCCGCGCCACGGCGCCGGACGACGAGGGCGCGACGGTCGCGAACATCAAGCAGTTCGTCTACCGCGCGCACAACATGGACAAGCCGGAGATGGTCGCCCGCATCCTGCAGGCCGAGGGCCGCGGACTGGCGATGATCTTCTGCCGTACGAAGCGCACGGCCGCCGACATCGCCGAGCAGCTCCAGCGCCGCGGCTTCGCCTCCGGCGCGGTCCACGGCGACCTCGGGCAGGGCGCCCGCGAGCAGGCGCTGCGCGCCTTCCGCAACGGCAAGGTGGACGTCCTGGTCTGCACCGACGTCGCCGCGCGCGGCATCGACGTCGAGGGCGTGACCCACGTCATCAACTACCAGTCCCCCGAGGACGAGAAGACGTACCTGCACCGGGTCGGGCGTACGGGCCGCGCGGGCGCCAAGGGTACGGCGATCACGTTCGTCGACTGGGACGACATCCCGCGCTGGCAGCTGATCAACAAGGCGCTGGAGCTGGACTTCAACGACCCGGTGGAGACGTACTCCTCGTCCCCGCACCTGTTCTCCGACCTCGGCATCCCCGAGGGCACCAAGGGCACCCTGCCGCGCTCGGAGCGGACCCGTGCCGGTCTGGACGCGGAGGAGCTGGAGGACCTCGGCGAGACCGGCGGGCGTGGCGCACGCGGCCGCGGCCGTGGTGGCCGGGGCGAGCGTGACGGCCGGCCCCAGTCCGGCACCGCCGAGCACGAGCGTACGGACCGTACGGCGCGCCGTCGCCGCCGCACCCGTGGCGGAGCACCGGCCGACGCCACCGCGACCACCGCGGTTCCGGCGTCCGAGCCGGGCGCCCCGGAGGCCGCCGGCGTGGAGGAGTCCAGCGCTCCCCGCACGCTGCGCCGCCGTCGCCGTACGCGCGGCGGAGCGCCGGCGCAGCAGGTGACGGCCACCGAGGCCGCCGTCGAGTCCGTGGACACGGCGGAGGGCCCGGCCCAGCTGGAGACCCCGGAGGCCCCGGAGAAGCCGCGCCGCCGCCGCACCCGCAAGTCGGCGGAGCCGGCCGCGACCGAGACGGCCGTCGCCCCCGAGGCGGCGCCGGTGGTCGCCGAGCCGCAGGCCGAGGCCGCGCCCGTGGAGGCTCCGGAGGCGAAGCCGCGCCGCCGTACGCGCAAGACGGCCGAGCCCGCCGCCGAGACGGCCGTCGCCACGGCCGAGGGCACGGAAGCGAAGCCGCGCCGCACCCGCAAGACGGCCGCCGCCGCCCCGGAAACCACCGAGGCAGCCGAGGCCGAGGCCAAGCCCCGCCGCACCCGGAAGAAGGCCGCCGCCGCCCCGGAGACGACCGAGGCCCCGAAGGCCGAGGCCGCCGTGGACACGGCCGAGGGCACGGAAGCCAAGCCGCGCCGCACCCGGAAGAAGGCCGCCGCCGCGCCGGAAACCACCGAGGCGCCCGAGGCCGAGGCCAAGCCGCGGCGCACGCGGAAGACGGCCGCCGCCGCCGAGGCCGCCGTGGACACGGCCGAGGGCGCGGAAGCCAAGCCGCGCCGCACCCGGAAGAAGGCCGCCGCCGCGCCGGAGCCGACCGAGGCCCCGGAGGCCGAGGCCAAGCCCCGCCGCGCCCGCAAGACGGCCGCCGCCGTCGTCGAGGCGGACGGGGATGCCGAGGTGGCAGCTCCGAAGGTCCGGCGGACCCGTAAGGCCGTCGCCAAGGCGGTCACCGCGGAGATTCCGGCACAGGCCACCGAGGAGCCGGAGGCCAAGCCGCGGCGCCGTACGCGTAAGGCCACGGCCGCCGTCGAGGCCGCCGAGGGCTGATCCGGCACCCGACGAGCGACGGCCCGGTCCCCGATGGGGGCCGGGCCGTCGCCATTTCCGGATGCCGCGCCGCTCCCGCGTGATCCGCGCGCTTTCGGGGCGCCCCCGCCCAGTCGCCGCACAGGGCATCCCGGGCCCGATAGCCTCTCCCCATGAGCAGGCCCGACACCTTTGTCCCGCCTCCCGGTGCCCGCGCGTACGCGCTGCGGACCGCGCGCGGGGAGTTCGCCGTCGTCGACGCTCCCGTGGCCGCCGGGGTGGAGCCCCGGGGGGTGGCGCTGTTGCTGCCGGGGTTCACCGGGAGCAAGGAGGACTTCAATCCGCTGCACGTTCCGCTCGCACGGCGCGGGTACCGGACCGTGGCTGTGGACGGGCGCGGGCAGCACGAGTCGGACGGGCCCGAGGCCGACGAATCGGCTTACGCCCAGCAGGAGTTGGCGCGGGACGTGCTGGCGCAGGCCGAGGCGCTCGGGGAGCCGGTGCATCTGCTGGGGCACTCCCTCGGCGGGCAGATCTCGCGCGCGGCCGTACTGCTCGACCACGCGCCCTTCCGGTCGCTCACCCTCATGGCCTCCGGCCCCGCGCAGATCTCCGAACCCCAGCAGCAGCGCGTGAAGTTGCTGCGGGACGCGCTCGCGGTGATGACCATGGGCCAGGTGTGGGACGCGATGCGGGCGATGGAGACGCCGGAGGAGACCGAGACGGCGGCGCTCGACGGCGGCCTCGACGACCGGGACGACCTGCAGCGCCGCTGGCTGAGCACCAAGCCCGCGCAACTCCTCGCCACCGGACGCCAGTTGTGCACGGAACCGGACCGTGTCACGGAACTGGCCGCGCTGCCGCTGCCGTTCCACGTCCTGTCCGGCGCACGGGACGACACCTGGCCGCTGCCCCTGCTGGACGACATGGCGGCACGGCTGAACGCACGGCGGACGGTGATCGAGAACGCCGAGCACTCCCCCAACACCGACCAGCCCTTCGCCACGGCCCGCGCCATCGCCGACTTCTGGGACAGCACCGCCGGACGGGGCTAGTACTGCGTCTGCAGATGCTCCCAGAAGCCGTCCCGCAGGGCGCGGCGCAGGTCCGCCTGGCCGCGCAGGGAGTACTGGAGCAGGACCTCGGCCTCGACCAGCAGGTCCTGGTCGACGGAGCCGGGGAGGTAGGGGTGGCCGGGGAGCAGTTCGACCAGGGCCTCGCGGCCTCGGGAGACGAGCCACTTCGCGGCGATCTGGGCGCCGACGAAGCGGACGTCCTCGCGGGTGGGGCGGGTGCCCGCGGTGGCGTCGTAGGCGGCGGCCGTGCGGCGGGAGACGTACGGCTTGAAGAACTCCAGGTCCAGGGTGCGCTGGCTGTCGACCTCCCAGAGGAGGGGTTCGGCCTGGTTGCGGCCTTCGGGGGCCTCGATGCCCCACAGGTGGACGCGGGCGCCGTAGCCCTGCGCCGCCTCGACCGCCGAGACCAGGTCCTCGTCGCCGCCGAGCAGGGCCGCGTCGCTGATCGCGCGGTGCCTCGCCAGCGATTCGAGGTCGCTGCGGATCAGGGAGTCGACGCCCTTCTGCTGGTTGTTGGCGTTGAGGTTGCCGAGGCGGACCTTGACGTCGGGGAGTTCGGCGATGGACTGCTGCTCGGCGGTGTGGATGCGCCGGCGGGCGCCGTCGTACCAGTACACGCGCAGCAGGCGGCTGTCCGCGAAGACCTGGCGCGCCCGGTCGATGAAAGCCTCGATCAGGCCCTCGGCGTCGAGGTCGAAGGCCCGTCGGTCCTCGGTCCCGGCGACCAGCCGGCCCGCGGCCGCGTACAGGTAACCCGCGTCGACGAAGATCGCGTGGGTGGAGGGCGTCTTCGCCACTTCGGCGAGCATGCGTTCCAGCAGCTCGTTCGTGTGGTCGATGCGGGCGCCCAGGGCCGCCAGGTCGTCGTTCATCACCTCCATTGTCCCGTTGGTCACGCTGCGAACACAACCGCTCCCGATCGGTCCCCCACCCTCCACTTACCACTCAGTAATTAGCCGTTCGAAAAATTTCTTTAGCGTAGGGAATGTTTGTAACAAGCAGCCCGTTGACTACTCACGAGGCCGCAGACATCTCCGGCCCACCGAGTAGTTCTCCTCAGGAGGATGACCAGACGAAGGGAGAAGCCCATGCGCTTCGAAATCATGCGACTCGACGAGGTCGACGGCACCACCGTGGACAGCACCGTCGTGGACGCCGCCTCCGTCAACCGGATCGTTCAGCAGGCCGCCGCCATCGGACAGCGCCTGTGGATCCGCCCGGCCGACACCCAGGCCTCGTAACGCTCACGCGCTGCGCGCCACTCAAGCTTTCCGGGGGAGCCGAGCCGACGAGGGCTCAGCTCCCCCGGATGACCTGAGTGATCCCGTTGATGATCTGCTGGACGGCGATCGCGGAGAGCATCATGCCCGCGAGCCGCGTCACCAGCACGACACCGCCGTCCTTGATGACCCGGATGATCAGCAGCGAATAACGCATCACCAGCCACAGCACGACATGGATCGCGAGGATCGCGGTCCACACCGAGATCTGCGTGGCCACACTGCCGGCCTTCTGCACGGCCAGGATCACGGACACGATCGCACCGGGCCCGGCCAGCAGCGGCATGCCCAGCGGCACGAGCGCCACGTTCACGTCCTTGGTCTGCTTCGGCTCGTCGGTCTTGCCGGTGAGCAGGTCCAGCGCGATCAGCAGAAGCAGCAGACCGCCCGCGATCATCAGCGCGGGCACGGAGACGTGCAGGTAGTCGAGGATCTGGTGGCCCAGGACGCCGAAGGTGGCGATGACCCCGCCCGCCACGCACACGGCCTGGAAGGCCATGCGCTTTTGCACCTTGGCCGGACGGCCGGCGGTGAGGGCGAGGAAGATCGGGGTGATCCCGGGGGGATCCATGATGACAAAAAGGGTCAGGAACAGAGAGCCGAAGACGGCGACGTCGAACATGGGGTGCCTCTGTGTTTGTCAAGCTGGTTGGGGTGTCGGCGTAGGCTCGGGTTCGGCGGGTCCGGGAAGTGACTTGTCCGAAGAGTCGGTCGTCGG
>NZ_JBITGJ010000005.1:289537-341183 GCF_044456925.1 Streptomyces sp. NPDC050743 | reverse complement strand
TTGAGTTCTCAAGGAACGGTCGCTTCCTTTGTACTCACCCTCTCGGGCTTTCCTCCGGGCGCTTCCCTTCGGTGTTTCCGACTCTATCAGATCTTTTCTCGATCCGATTTCCTCGGTGCTTTCCAGGTTCTCGCTTTCGCGTTTCCCTTTCCGGCGGTTCCGACTCTATCAGATCCTTTCGGCGTCTGACTCCCAGTCAGGGGGGCTTGTCTTCCCGGCCGTTGGGCCGTTCCGACGTCTCAAACCTTAGCGGATCCGCTCGGCGATTCCCAATCGGGCCGCCGGGCTTCCATTCGAATTGAATTCGGGCACGCCGAAAACAACCCGTCCGGGAGATCGTGCTGTTGGTGTGAGGTGCCGCTCGGAGCGGCTGAGGCGCTACCGAGGAACCGTTACGGCTCCGTGGCAACCCGAAGAACTTTACGGATCGACCAGGGGTGTGTCAACACCCCCTGTCAAGATCTTTTACGGTGACCTCAGTCGAGGTCGCTGAGCCGGCCGCCGGCGTCCGGCTGGGCGTGCTCCACCCTGCGCAGGAGTCTGGTCAGGACCTCGCCGAGCACTCCGCGCTCCGCCGGCGTGAGGTCCTGGAGCAGGTCCTCCTCGAAAACGGTGGCCAGGCGCATGGCCTCCAGCCACTTCTCGCGACCCTCGGGCGTCAGCTCGACGATCACCCGGACACGGTTGGACTCGTCGCGCTCCCTGGTGACGAGCCCCTCGGCGACCATGCGGTCGATCCGGTGGGTCATCGCGGCCGGCGTGAGGCCGAGCCGCTTGGCGAGGTCGCTGGGGCCCATGCGGTAGGGGGCGCCGGAGAGGACCAGCGCCTTGAGCACCTCCCACTCGGCGTTGCTGATGCCGAGGCCGGAGGTCTGGCGGCCGTAGGCGACGTTCATGCGGCGGTTGAGGCGGGACAGCGCCGACACGATCTTCTCGACCTGGGGGTCCAGGTCCTGGAACTCGCGCTGGTAGGCGGCGATCTGCTCTTCGAGCGTCGGCTCTGTGACGTCGGGGGCGGTGTCGGCCATGGCCGCAGTATCGCACGCACGTGCTTTGCATTGAAGTCCTTCCATGTGTAATCTTTAG
Organism: Streptomyces sp. NPDC050743; assembly: GCF_044456925.1. Lineage (NCBI taxonomy): Bacteria > Bacillati > Actinomycetota > Actinomycetes > Kitasatosporales > Streptomycetaceae > Streptomyces > Streptomyces sp. NPDC050743. Next base: position 340,097 of record NZ_JBITGJ010000005.1, on the reverse strand, counting down.
CTTCAAACTTTAGCTTTGAAGTCTTCAGGGCTAACTACTGAAAGAGGTGAACGTGACCAGGGCGATGGGCGCAGCGATGCGCCGGATCCACGTGGGCAACGCACTCAGCGCGTTCGGGCTCGGCTTCACCGTCCCCTACCTGTACGTCTATGTGGCGCAGGTGCGGGGCCTGGGAGCCATGACGGCGGGAGTCGTGCTCGCCGTCTTCGCCGTGGCCGCGCTGATCGTGCTGCCGTTCGCCGGCCGGGCGATCGTGCGGCGTGGCCCGCTGCCGGTCCTGCTCGCCGCCCTGGTCACCGCCGCGCTCGGCGCGCTGAGCCTGGGGCTCGCGGGCAACGCCACCGCCGTACTGCTGTCGTCCGCGGCGCTCGGTGCCGGGCAGGCCGTGATGCAGCCCGCGCTGGCGACGATGATCGTGGACTGCTCCACGGCCGACACCCGGTCGCGCGCGTTCGCGACGCAGTTCTTCCTGCAGAACCTGGGGCTCGGCATAGGCGGTCTCATCGGCGGTCATCTCGTCGACACCACGCGCGTGTCGTCGTTCACGCTGCTGTTCACGATCGAGGCGGCGATGTTCCTGCTGCTGGTCGGCGTGATGGCGACCGTGCGGATGCCGCACTCGCCGCGGATCGAGAACGCGCCCGCGCGGTCGGCGAAGGGCAGCTGGAAGCAGTTGCTCGGGAACCGGGCCATGGTGCAGCTGTGCGTGCTGGGCTTCGTGCTGTTCTTCGCCTGCTACGGCCAGTTCGAGTCCGGGCTGAGCGCGTACGGCGTCGAGGCCGCCGGGATATCCACTTCCGCGCTGGGGACGGCCCTGGCCGCGAACACGCTGATGATCGTGGTCGCGCAGTTCGCCGTGCTGAAGTTCGTGGAGCGCCGTCGGCGGTCCCGGGTCATCGCCGGTGTCGGTCTGATCTGGGCCGTGGCCTGGCTGGCCGCCGGGTACGCGGGGCTGGGGCACGGCAGCCGGGAGATGGCCACCGCGGCCTTCGTCTCGACCTACGCGCTGTTCGGGCTGGGTGAGGCGATGCTGTCGCCGACGGTCGCGCCGCTGGTCGCCGACCTGGCTCCCGAAGGGATGGCCGGGCAGTACAACTCTGCGTTTGCGCTGGTCAAGCAGTTGGCGCTGGCTGTGGGTCCGGCGGTGGGCGGTCCGCTGGGTGCCTCGCTGCACGCGCCGTACGTCGTGACCTTCCTGCTGTTCTCGCTGGGGATCACGGTGCTCGCGCTGCGGCTGGGGCGGCGGCTGACCCCTGTCCAGGACCGGCCGTGGCTGGCCCGTGGCACTCGGGTGGTCGCCCGGGGTGGTGCACCCGCGGAGCCGGTGGCCGCGGAGGCGTAAGGCACCCGGTGCAATAGCGGGCCACGTGTGGGGCGCTGCTCGCTGAAAGGTGACCGTGCCCCACGGTGCCTAGCTCTTCGGCAACAGGAACTCGCACCACACCGCCTTGCCGCCGCCGGGCGTTCTGCGGCAGCCCCAGTTGGAGGCGATCGTCGCCACGATGGCGATGCCCCGGCCGGACTCGTCCCCCGGTTCCGCTCGCCGGCGGCGGGGAAGGTGATCGTCCCCGTCCGTCACCTCGATGATCAGGCGGCGGTCGGTGCGGCGGAGCCGCAGGCGCATGGGAGGCGTGCCGTGCTGGAGGGAGTTGGCGACGAGCTCGCTCGCGGCGAGCACCCCGAGATCGTGCAGCTCGGCCGGGAAGCGCCAGCTCGTCAGCACGCCCGAGGCGAACGCACGCGCGCGGGGGGCCGCCTCCACGCCGCCGAGGAGTTCCAGGGCCGCGTTGCGGAAGAGGTCGCCGTCGGGGCCCGTACGGGCGGGGTGCTGGAGGACGAGGACGGCGACGTCGTCGTCGTGGTCGGCGGTGACGCCGGCCGAGCGGACCAGGCGGTCGCAGATGACCTGTGGGGTGCCGGTCGCGCCGGCGAGGGCGCCTTCTAGGGCCGCGATGCCCTCGTCCAGGTCCTCGTCGCGGCGTTCGACCAGTCCGTCGGTGTAGAGCACGGCCGTGGAGCCCGGGCCGAGGGCGATGGAGCCGGAGGAGTGGATCCAGCCGCCGGTGCCGAGCGGCGGGCCGGTGGGCTCGTCGGCGCGGGAGACGGTGCCGTTCTCGTCGCGGACCAGGATCGGCAGGTGCCCGGCGGAGGCGTACACCAGCCGGCCCTCGTTGGGGTCGTGGACGGCGTAGACGCAGGTGGCGATCTGGTTTGCGTCGATCTCGGTGGCCAGGCCGTCCAACAACTGGAGCACCTCGTGCGGCGGGAGGTCGAGGCGGGCGTAGGCGCGGACGGCCGTACGCAACTGGCCCATGACCGCCGCCGCCCGCACACCCCGGCCCATGACGTCGCCGATCACCAGGGCCGTGCGGCCGCCGCCCAGGGTGATCACGTCGTACCAGTCGCCGCCGACCGCGGCCTCGGTGCCGCCGGGCTGGTAGGTGGCGGCGATGCGCAGGTCGTCGGGTTGTTCCAGCTCCTGCGGCAACAGGGAGCGCTGCAGGGTCACCGCCGTCTCACGCTGGCGGCGCTCGCTGGCGCGCAGCCGTTCGGCGGCCTCGGCGTGGTCGGTGACGTCGGTGGCGAAGACGAGCACGCCGCCGTCGCGGTCGCCGCCCTCGTCGACCGGGGTGCAGGTGAAGGTGTACGAGCGGCCGTCCACGGCCTTGCGGGACTTCAGGGTGCGGGGCTTGCCGCTGCGCAGCACCTGGTCGAGGAGCGGCAGCAGGCCCAGTTCGGCGAGTTCGGGCAGCGCCTCGCGGGCGGGGGTGCCCAGGGGCCGTACGCCGAAGGCCGCCGCGTAGGCGTCGTTGACGTACGCGATGCGGTGGTCGGCGCCGTGCACCAGGGCGACCAGGGCCGGGACGCGGTCGAGGACGTCGCGCGCGGGCAGTTCGTCGACGGCGGGCACCAGAGGTGTGCCGTCGGCAGGCTGTCCGGCGCGGGCCGCGGGGACGGAGCCTTCCCCTCGCCGGTCCGGGGAGACCGGGGGCTCGGTCCGCGCGGCGGCGCGGCGCTGCGTTCCGGGGAGCCGGGCGCTCCAGCGCGTGAAGTTCACTTGGGAAGAAGCCTCGTGGGTGCTTAAGGGCGGGCGGGCGGCCCGTCCGAGGACGTGGGGCAGTCTGGCAGGGGGCGAGCCGCGGCGACATCCGTCAGACGCCTGGGCGGGCCGGGGAGTTCCTGAGTCCGGTCAGGACGACCCCTTCGGGTCGTCCGAGGGGCTGTGAGGAGGCTTTCCACCGGCAGCGAGTTCGAACTCCGCTCGCGGATGTTCGAGCGAACCGAGCGAGACGATCTCCCTCTTGAAGAGCCCGGCGAGGGTCCATTCCGCCAGGACACGGGCCTTTCGGTTGAAAGTGGGCACCCTGCTGAGGTGGTAGACGCGGTGCATGAACCAGGCAGGGTAGCCCTTCAGCTTGCGCCCGTAGACCTGGGCGACGCCCTCGTGCAGGCCGAGGGAGGCGACCGAGCCGACGTACTTGTGGGCGTACGTCTCCAGGGGCTCGCCGCGCAGCGCGTGGGCGATGTTGTCGCCGAGGGTCCGGGCCTGGCGGACGGCGTGCTGGGCGTTGGGCGCGGTCTCGGTGCCGGGTTCGGCGGCGGTGACGTCGGGTACGGCCGCCGCGTCTCCGGCCGCCCAGGCGTGCTCCGTACCGTCGACGGTCAGCTGGGCGGTGCACTTCAGCCGGCCGCGCGCGGTGAGCGGCAGGTCGGTCGCGGCGAGCAGAGGGCTGGGTTTGACGCCGGCCGTCCACACGACCGTACGGGTCGGGAAGCGCTGGCCGTCGCTGAGGACGGCGACGCGGTCGGCGCAGGAGTCCAGGCGGGTTTCGAGGAGCACCTGGATGTTGCGGCGGCGCAGCTGGGTGACGGTGTAGCGGCCCATTTCCTCGCCGACCTCGGGGAGGATGCGGTCGGAGGCCTCCACGAGGATCCACTTCATGTCCTCGGGGCGGACGTTGTGGTAGTAGCGCGCGGCGTAGCGGGCCATGTCCTGCAGCTCGGCGAGTGCCTCCACGCCCGCGTAGCCGCCGCCGACGAAGACGAACGTCAGGGCGGCGTCGCGGATCGCGGGGTCGCGGGTGGAGGAGGCGATGTCCATCTGCTCGATGACGTGGTTGCGCAGGCCGATGGCCTCTTCGACGGTCTTGAAGCCGATGCCGTACTCGGCGAGGCCGGGGATGGGCAGCGCGCGGGAGATCGAGCCGGGGGCCAGCACGAGCTCGTCGTAACCGAGGAGTTCGGCCGGTTTTCCCTCCTCGGCGGTGGCGAGGGTGCGGACGGCGGCGGTGCGCACCGCGTGGTCGATGGACGTCACCTCGCCGACGACCACATGACAGTGGTCCAGGACGCGACGCAGCGGTACGACGACATGGCGGGGCGAGATCGAACCGGCGGCCGCTTCCGGAAGGAACGGCTGGTACGTCATGTAGGGGTCCGGAGTGACGACGGTGATGTCGACGTCACCCCGCCTGAGCTCGCCCTTCAGCTTCCGCTGCAGACGCAGTGCCGTGTACATCCCGACGTAGCCGCCGCCGACAACCAGAATGCGCGCACGTTCCTTCACCATCCCATGACGCACCCGACTCTGTTGTTTGTCCACAGCCCCGGCAATTTGTGTGACTGGCGGCCGGGCGCGCGCGGCGCCGGGCACGGTGCCGGGACGGGACGAAAGGGGGCAGGTCAGCGGGGGCGGGCGATGGGGCGCGAAGGTGAGGAAACGGGATGTACAAGACCCGTACTCCGATCGGGGGGCGCACTGTGCGGAACCTGCCCCTTCTGAATTGACTTCCTCTCAACTATGTTCGTGTGTCGACGGGGTGTAGGGAATGTGGTCGAACGGGTGTCGCGACGGGCGGCCCCGGTCGAGAACGACGTCAGTTCCACACGCTTCGGATCACAGGCGGGGAGTCTCCGGGGGGAGACGTCATTACCGGGGGAACACATGCATGTTCAGGACACGCATTGGTCATCTGCAGCCGCCATCGCACCGGGTGGCGGGGCGATGAACGCGGCGGTGGGCAACGGACGCGCGGACGCGGCGCGTACGGCCCCGCTGCGGGTGGACGCACAGCGCAATCTGGAGCACGTGCTGCGTGCGGCGCGTGAGGTCTTCGGCGAGCTGGGGTACGGCGCGCCGATGGAGGACGTGGCCCGGCGGGCCCGGGTGGGTGTCGGCACGGTGTACCGGCGCTTTCCCAGCAAGGACGTGCTGGTCCGGCGGATAGCCGAGGAGGAGACCGCCCGACTGACCGAGCAGGCGCGGGCCGCGCTCGGGCAGGAGGACGAGCCGTGGTCGGCGCTGTCCCGGTTCCTGCGGACGTCCGTGGCGTCCGGGGCGGGGCGGTTGCTGCCGCCGCAGGTCCTGCGGGTCGGCTCCGCTCAGGGCTCTGCCGAGTCGGGTGGTTCGGGCGTGGCGCCCGCCGAGGAGGCTCGGGTGCCTCAGCAGCGGGTGCAGCCGGCGGCGGGTGAGCTTCGGCTGGTGCCCGGCGAGGCCTCCGGGGCAGCCGACGACAGCGGGGTCGGGGCGTTGCTCGATGTGGTCGGGCAGCTGGTGGAGCGGGCTCGGGCGGCCGGTGAGCTGCGGGCGGACGTGTCCGTGGGGGATGTGCTGCTGGTGATCGCCACGGCGGCACCGTCTCTGCCGGATGCTGCGCAGCAGGCGGCGGCTTCGGCCCGGTTGCTGGACATCCTGCTGGAGGGGTTGCGGTCGCGTCCCGCGTAGGGGCCCCGCCGTCGGCGGCTGCGGGTGGGTGCCTCGCAGGCGGTGCGGAGTGGGTGGCCCTGTGGTCTTCGGGCTGACCGGGAGCCGGGGTTGATCGCGCAGTACCCCGCGCCCCTGGGGGCTGCCGGACCGCCTGCCCCATCCGCGCCCCTCGCCGAAAGCGACCTTTCCTACGGTTCCCTCGTTCGAGTGATGGCCGAAAGTCTGTGCTGACAGCGGCCCTCGGATGAGTGGATGCCGTGAACATGGGGTCCTTGAACAAAAACCCATGTGTCACCCTGAGCCGGTGACGAGTTGGGCTGGGCGGGTGTCGGGGGCTTTCCGCGATGGGCGTTGACGGGTGGGACGAGTCACGCGGTGACGACGCGAGCGCGGAGGCCGCCGGCCCGACCCCGCCCCAGGTGCCGAATCAGGGCGGGCCCCCGGATTCCACCGGCGGGCGGAGCGAGAAGAGCGTGCCGGCCCAGCGTGCCGGCAGCGTGCTGCCGCCACCCCGGGAGATGCCGACCGACGACGGCGAGCTGATCGAGCGGATGCGCGGTGGTGACGACTCCGCGTACGAGGAGCTCTACCGGCGGCACGCGGACTCCGTACGGCGGTATGCGCGCAGTTGCTGCCGGGACGGGCACACCGCCGACGACCTGACGGCCGAGGTCTTCGCCCGGATGCTGCAGGCGGTGCGCGGCGGATCGGGACCCGAGCACGCCGTGCGGGCCTATCTGCTGACCTCGGTGCGGCGCGTCGCCGCGCACTGGACCAAGTCCGCCCGGCGCGAGCAGCTCGTGGACGACTTCGCCGTCTTCGCCCAGCAAGCCTCGCATGCCTCCGAAGGGTCCGGCGTCACTGCGTCCGTCGGCTCCTTCGGAGCGGGCCCGGACCTCGGCGCCGATGTGCGCGCGATGCACGAGGCCGAGCAGTCCATGGCGATGCGGGCCTTCCGCTCGCTGCCCGAGCGCTGGCAGGCCGTGCTGTGGCACACCGAGGTGGAGGACGAGTCCCCGAGTGAAGTGGCCGTGCTGTTCGGGCTGGACGCCAACGGCACGCGCGTGCTGGCGAGCCGCGCCCGCGAGGGGCTGAAGCAGGCCTATCTCCAGGCCCACGTCAACGCGTCCCTCGCCGGGGACGAGGAGTGCTCCCGCTACGCCGACCAGCTCGGCACCTACGCCCGTCGCAAACTGCGCATCCGTGCCGAGCGGGACCTGCGCAAGCACCTGGAGGAATGCGCCAAGTGCCGGCTGGCGGCCGCGCAGATCGAAGAGGTCGCCGGCGGTATCCCCGCTGTCGTCCCGGTCGCGGTCATCGGCTGGTTCGGGGCCGCCGGGTACGCCAAGGCGCTCGGCGTCATCGCCGGCAGCGCCGGGGCGGGGGCGGCGGGTGCCGCCGCGGCGGCCACCGGGTCGTCGTCCGGCGGGGCCGGCGGTGCCGCGGCCTCGGAGGCGGTCGGGGCACCGGTGAAGGCGGGGATCGCTGCCGGTGTGGTCGCGGTGGCCGCCGCCGCGGTGGCACTGGCCCTGGTGAACGACAGCCGTCCGCCGGTGAAGGAGGCCGCCGGACCGACGCCGTCCGCGCCGGTCGCGCAGCCCCCGGCGCCGAAGCCGACCCCGTCGAAGCGGAAGCCCTCGCCGCGGCCGGTGGTGCTCGCACCCGAGCCGACCCCCACCCCGACGCCGACACCCACTCCGAAACCCACCCCGACGCCGACGCCGACGCCCACCCCGAAGCCGAAGCCCCCATCGAAACCCACGCCCAGCCCGACCCCGACGCCCACTCCGCCCCCGGCGCCCACCGTCTACGAGCTGAGCGACCTCGACTACGACGTCGACGGCGACGGCGACGGCATCAAGCCCGAGATCCGGCTCGGCGGGAGCAGCTGGGTGTGGCAGCGCTACGGCATGTCGATCGGCGGCAAGCAGTACGCGCGGGGCGACCGTGCACGGCGAGTCCTCCGTCACCATCGCCCTCAACCGGCGGTGCGGCTCCTACGACGCGCTGGCCGGCGTGGACGACATGACGCTCGGCCTCGGCAAGGTGTCCTTCTCCGTCTGGGCCGACGGCGTCCGGCTGTGGCAGTCCGGGATGGTCAAGGGACGCGATCAGGCCGTGCCCGTCCATGTGGACCTCACCGGGCGCAGGACCGTACGGCTCGTCGTACGGCCGCACAGCAACGTCTTCGACCAGGCGGCGCTCGCGGACTGGGCGGAGTCCCGGTTCACCTGCCGGTAGACCGAAAGGCCGGTGGGCGGAAGGCCGGTGGGCGGAAGGCCGGTGGGCGGACAGACCGAAAGGCGGCCGCCGGCCCTCACCGGGCGCGCTCGACGGCCGCCTCCTCGGTGCCGAGCTCGCGCAGCACGTCGGCCACGTCGAGGGACGCGCCCCGGGCGCGCTCGGCCGCGTACCGCTCGGGCGGCAGGGCCGCGCGGGCGCCCGCCTGCACCCGGGCGGCCTCGCTGCCTTCCGGCTCGGGACGCGGATTGCCGTCGCGCCAGTGGTCCGCGGCGGCGAACAGCCGGACCGCACCGGCCAGATCGCCGCACCTGGCCCGCAGACCGGCCGCGATGTCCACCAGCCCCGCCGTGATCGTCTCGGCGCACCGCTGGGCCACGGCCGCGCGCAGCGCCCCGGCGATGATCGGCAGCCCGTGCGCGGGGCCCGACTCATCGGCGGCGAGGAGCGCCTCGACGATGCGCAGGGCCGCCTCGAACTGCGGTGGCGGGGTGCCGCCGCGGGCCACCGCGCGGGTCTCCTGGTACAGCTCGCGGGCCCGGGCGGTCTGCCCGTCGTGCAGGGCGATGTGGGCGAGCAGCAGCCGTACGAAGGCACGCGACTCCGGCACCGCGTACCGGTCGGCGGCCGCTCCCGCCTCGTCCAGGGCGGCCAGCGCGGTCTTCGGGTCGCCGGAGCGGTAGGAGATCTCGGCGAGCCGGGCCAGCAGGAAGGGCGACTCGGCGTAGGCCTTCACCTCGTAGGCCAGGCGCAGTGCCTCCTCGTACTCACCGCGCGCCTCGGCGAACCTGCCGCGGGCCATGGCCGCCTCGCCGGCCGCGCTGCACACCTGGGCCCGCATCCAGCGGTCCCCGACGCGCCGGCTGAGCGTCCGCAGCTCGGCCAGGTCCTCGTCCACGCCCCGCAGGTTGCCCGGGGAGTCGACGATCACATGGGTGCGGAACATCAGCGAGACGCCGATCTCCCAGTCGCCGCCGTACGCCCGGCAGTTGGCCACTGTCGCGGCCATGTCCGGGCCGACGTCCGCCGGGCCGCCCAGGTAGTAGGCGGTCAGCGGCCACACGATGCCCGGGAACCGGGCGGCCCGGGGGCCGCCGTGCTCGTAGGCGGCGCGGACGCGCGCGATGTACTCCGGTGCGCGCGGGTCGCCCGCCAGGTGCTCGGTACTCGACTCGGAGGTCAGGAACAGATCGAGCATCCGCAGATCCATCCGCACGTCCTGCAGCGGGTGCCGGGCCTCGCCGTCGGGCACGGCGAGGAAGGCGCCGATCGGATCGGCCGACTCCACCAGGGACATCAGGTCGGCGCCGACGCCGAGGGCGGGCGGGGCGTCCGAAGTCGACAGGGCGTCCAGTGCCACGCCCAGGCGCAGGACCAGCCGTACCCAGGCGACCGCTTCCTGGCGGTGGTTGCGGAGCCACCAGAACCAGCCGATGGCCAGGACGATCGCGGCCGCCTCCGGCTCGTCGCCGGCGCGTACGGAGCGGTCCAGGGCAGCCCGGATGTTGTCCAGCTCGGTCTCCAGGCAGGAGACCCAGGGGAGTTGGTCCGCCGAACGCAGGCGCGGCTCGGCCTCCTCGACCAGCGCCCGCACCCACACGCGATGCCGGCGCTCGGCCCTGGCGCGCAGTCCGGGGATCTCGGCCGCGCGCTCGGTGGCGTACTCGTGGATGGTCTCCAGCATGCGGTAGCGCATGCCGCCGGAGCCGTCGGGGCCGCTGGGCGCGGTCACGACGAGGGACTTGTCGACGAGGGCGCCGATCAGGTCGGCCGCCGGTCCGCTGCACACGGCCTCGGCGGCCGCGAGGTCCCAGCCGCCGGCGAACGCCGACACCTCGCACAGCACCGTACGCTCGCGTTCGTCCAGCAGGTCCCAGGACCAGTCGACGACCGCGCGCAGGGTCTGCTGGCGGGGCAGGACCGTACGGCTGCCGGAGGTGAGCAGGCGGAAGCGGTCGTCGAGCCGGTCGGCGATCTGCCGCGGGGTCAGCAGCCTGAGCCGGGCCGCGGCCAGCTCGATGGCGAGCGGCAGCCCGTCCAGGCGGCGGCAGATCTCCGCCACGGCCCCGGTGTCGGCGAGCACCGCTTCGGCGTCGGGACGGACGGCCTTGGCGCGCTCGGCGAACAGGCGGTGCGCCTGCTCCGGGACCAGGGGCTCGACCGGGCGCACCGACTCACCGGGGACGCCCAGGGGTTCACGGCTGGTGGCGAGGATCGTGAGGCCCGGGCAGTGGGTGAGGAGGGTCTCGGCGAGGGCGGCGGCCGTGCCGATGACGTGTTCGCAGTTGTCAAGGATCAGGAGATGGCTGCGCGGGGCGCAGTACTCGATCAGCAGGGCGACGGGGTCGGCCTGCGGAGTCGCCAGCTCGTTGGTCAGCAGCACGGTCTCGCGCAGACCGAGCGCGCTGACCACGGCGCCGGGCACCGCCTCCGGGTGGTCGAGCGGGGCCAGCTCGACCAGCCATGCCTGCGGGAGCCCTGCGGCGGCCTCCTCGGCGAGGCGGGTCTTTCCCGAGCCGCCCGGTCCGGTGAGCGTGACCAGGCGGGCCCTGTGCAAGTCGGAACGAATGGCTTCGAGTTCTGGTTCCCGCCCGACGAAGGACGTCAGGCGGGGGCGGAGATTGCCGGTGCGCTCGGGCGGTTGAGCGGGAGCCGGCGGGGTCGGCGACTTCGTCGGCTGCGGCTGTGGTTCCTGCTGCCTGAGCAACGACGTGTGCAGGGCTTTGAGTTCCGGGCCCGGGTCCGTGCCGAGGGTGTCGGCGAGGGTGCGGCGGGCGGACTCGTACGCGGCGAGGGCGTCGGCGGGGCGGCCGGTGTCGCGCAGGGCGCGGATGAGCAGGGCGTGCAGGGGCTCGTCCAGCGGGTGGGCCGTGGTGAGTTCCGTCAGCTCGGGTACGACGTCCGGGGCGCGGCCGAGGTCGAGGGCGGCGGCGGCACGGGCGCGGGTGGCCTCCAGGCGCCGGGCCTCCGGGCGGGTGGCGGCGGTGCGGTCGGGGAGGTCGGCGAGGGCGGGGCCGTGCCAGAGGGCGAGGGCCTCGGTGAGGGTGCGGTGCGCGGTGGCCGGGTCGCCGGTGGTGAGGGCCTTGGTGCCGGCGTCGACGAAGCGCTCGAAGACGTACAGGTCCACGTCGTCCTCGGTCGCCTCCAGACGGTAGCCGCCCGGAGTGGAGGCGATGGTGTGGCGGCCGAGGGTGCGACGGAGGCGGCCGACCAGAGCCTGCAGGGCGGCGAGGGCGTCCTGGGGCGGGTCGTCCGCCCAGATCTCGTCGATCAGGGTTTCGGGGGTGGCGGCGCGGAAGGGGCGGAGGGCCAGGGCGGTCAGGAGTGTGCGCAGGCGCGGGCCGCCGATGGGTACGGGGGTGCCCTGGTCGTCCGCTGCTTGGGCTACGCCCAGAATTCTGTACCGCACCTGGTCATTGTCGCGGGGGGCTCGGGGCGGGGCACGGGGTTTCTTCGGCGGCGGCACCGGACCACGACGGCGAGGGCGCCCATAAGGCGCGGGGAACTGCGCGAGCAGCCCCACCGGCCCGCAGCCGGCAGACGGCGGGAACCACCCCGGCGGGGCCTGGGAGGCGGCAGACCGCGGAACGGCAAGGCGGCAGCCCCCAGCACGGCAGGGCCGGCACCCCAGCCTCACGCGCCGGAGGCCAGCGCGTCCCTCCTCGGCTGAATCCCGGAGGGCACCGCACGCGCGCGTGCCGGTGTTCCCGTCCAGCACGTCCCCCGGCGGGACAGGAGGCGGTGGAGCCAGAGTTCGAGGGAGACGAGGTCGGCGAGCCCGTCGAGGGGAAGGGAGTCGCCGGCGGCGGCGTCGCGCAGGGCCTTGCGGACGACGCGGGCCTCCACCAGGCCGGCGTCGGCCAGCAACGGGGTGGAGAAGAGGTCCTGGAGGGGGTCGGCCGCCACGCGCAGGCCCGTGCGTGCGGCCGCCGCCGAGGAGGCGTGGGAGGGGGCGCCCCAGCCGGGCGGGAGGTCGGTGACACCGGCGCCCTCCAGGACCCTGCGGAGGATGGAGGAGCGGGCGCCTGGCTGGACGCGGAGCGCCTCCGGGAGGGCGCGGCAGGCGCGCACGACCTGGTTGTCGAGGAACGGCGCGTGCAGGCGCTGGGCGCGGATCTCGGCGGCCTGTTCCAGGACGCGCAGGTCGGCGGCGTGGCGGGCGAGGGCGGCACGCGCGCGGTACTCGCCGGGACGCTGGGCGCCGGTCGTCGAGCGGTCCGCCTCCGCCTGCAGCAGAACCGATACTTCGGCCAGCGCCTCCCCGGTCAGCCAGCGAGCCGCCGGCCCGGGTCTGGCCCAGGTCAGCGCGGCGAGGGACGCGCCGACCGCTCCCCCCGGCTCGTCGAAGTGGCGCCGCATCAACCGCTCGGCCAGCACCTCCAGGCCGGCCCGGTACGGCGTACGGGCGAGCCGGCGGGCGGCGCCGTACACGCGCGCGGGGACCATCACCGAGCCGTCGGCCTTGGCGAGCGCGGCGACCGGGCGCACCAGATGGCGCCGTTTGCGGTCCATCAGGAGGTCGGCGAGGCGGGCGGGGTGGGCGTCCAGGACCTGGCGGGCGCCGTGGCCGGTGAAGTGGTCGGCGCTGCCGGCGGCAAGCCGGGCGCGGTGCCGGGCGGCGGTGACCAGCGAGGGTCCGGGTTCGTCGGTGAGGGGGCCGTCGAGCTCGGCGTACGGCAGGGTCTCCTCGGCGCCGGTGACGACGACGTGGTGCAGGCGGGGGTTGGCGGCGAGGGCGCCGGCGCGTTCCAGTTCGGCCTCGCGGCCGCCGACGGCCAGGTCGTTGAAGGTGACGGCGAGGAGCCGTTCGCCCGCGCCCGTGCCGTGGCCGAGGAGCGTGCCGGGTCTGCCGGGCAGCCCGGCGGCCAGCAGCGCGAGGGTGCCGGAGGCGGGGCCGCCGGAGAGGTCGGCGCCGATGCCGGGCACGGGCATCCCGCGCCGGGCCCGCCGCTCGGCCGGACCCATGCCGGGCACCGGGCCGGGGTCGAGGTCGGGCACGTGCCGGGGGGCCGCCAACCGCGCGCGTACCGCCTCCACCAGGGCGTCCCGTACGGCGTCCACGGCGCGGTCGGGGTCGGCCGGGGCCGCGGCCACGGCGAGGGAGGCGACCGGCTCGTACCCGGCGATCTCCCGCGCCCCGGCGCGCAGCACGAGCGCGTGCCCCGGCGGAACCCGCCGCACGCCCTCGTAGGGGGTGGTGTCGCGCAGCGCGGCCGGTACGTCCGGGGCGGCGAGCAGCGCGGCCAGATGGGCGAAGTCGAGGTTGGCCTCGATGAGGTCGGCGAGGGGCAGCGCGGCGGTGGCGTAGGCGGTGCCGCCGGCCCAGGGGGTGTGGAACACGGGGCGGGCGCCCGCGAGATCGCCGCAGACGGTGATGCGGCGGCCGACCTTGACGACGGCCGTGTAGCTGCCCGGCCAGGTCGTCAGATGGCGCAGTGCGCCCCCGCGCGCGGTGAACAGGCCGCGCCGCAGTTCCTCGTCGGAGGCGCCGCAGATGCCGAGGACGGCGATGCGGTTGTCGCCGTCGGCCTTCACCATGCGCACCTCGTCCGGGCGCCAGTCGCCGACGGCCCACAGTGGATCGGGGTCGCCCCACAGGAGCTGGGAGCCGACCGGGTGCAGGGTCTCGCCCTCGTAGCCGGTGGCCCCCGCGGAGCCGATCCCGGCGACGCCCGCGGCGGTGCTGCTCCAACCCACCAACCACCGCATCGACGCCTCCACAGGCTGTGGACAACACTGCACCGTACGAACCGGATCCCCATGCTGCCACGAGAGACGCGTTGTGGAGGGGCGGCGGCACCGGCTTCGATCGAGGGAAATGCCCGGCAGGCATGCGGACGGTGCGACTCGAATGCGCCCCCCGTACGCTCCCCCAAGACGCCCTTCGCGCCCTCAAGTTGCATGGTCGGAGGGCGTGTCCACCGGTACGGGCGGGGGAGATTTCAAGCCAAATATGTTGAGCGGAACGGGATATGAGCACGCTCCGTACAGGCCTGCGGAGAGCGCGGCGGCGCGGACACGCGCACAGTCCGGGAGGCGGGCATCGCCTCCCGGACCGGTCCGCCACCCGCGGGGATGAAGGTGGCGGTGTCCCCCAGCCCACTGGATCCAGTACAGCGGGCCGACCCACGCAAGAGCCATGGAACCGCTCCCCCGATGGCCGGAGAAGAGCGCACGGACGGGCGCACGGCCACACGCGCGGGGGCACGCGGCGACAGGCCGTGCACGGTGCGTACATGACCGCACTTCCGTACGGACCACAATCCCGCCATCCGGAACAATGCCCCTTAACGCTTGGGATGCGGCGAACTACGCTGGGTTTACGAATGCCGCATGGTTATGCCAGCGCGGCAGCCGTCTGTGTCGAGGGGTGGCGCATGTCCAGGGAGCAACGCGGGCCGAACGAAAAGCTCGGCGCCGTTCTCGCCCTCGCGGGAATCAGCAACGCAGGACTCGCCAGGCGCGTCAACGACCTTGGGGCGCAACGCGGGTTGACTCTTCGCTACGACAAGACCTCCGTGGCGCGCTGGGTGTCGAAGGGGATGGTGCCGCAGGGCGCGGCGCCGCACCTCATCGCGGCCGCCATCGGACAGAAGCTCGGCCGCCCGGTGCCGCTCCACGAGATCGGCCTGGCGGACGCGGATCCCGCGCCCGAAGTGGGCCTCGCCTTCCCCAGAGACGTCGGGCAGGCGGTGAAGTCGGCGACCGAGCTGTACCGTCTCGACCTCGCCGGGCGCCGGGCCGGCTCCGGCGGCATCTGGCAGTCGCTCGCCGGATCGTTCGCGGTGAGCGCATACGCGACGCCTGCCTCGCGCTGGCTGATAACCCCCGCCGACAGCTCGGTCGCGCGGGAGGCCGGCTCCGCCGAGGACTCCGGCGCACCGATCAAAGTCGGCCACAGCGATGTGCAGAAGCTGCGGGAGGCCGCCGAGGACGCCCGGCGGTGGGACTCCAAGTACGGGGGCGGGGACTGGCGTTCGTCGATGGTGCCGGAGTGCCTGCGGGTGGAGGCGGCACCGCTGCTGCTCGGCTCCTACTCCGACGAAGTGGGCCGCGCGCTCTTCGGGGCGTCCGCCGAACTCACCCGGCTCGCCGGGTGGATGGCCTTCGACACCGGTCAGCAGGAGGCGGCACAGCGGTACTACATCCAGGCGCTGCGCCTCGCGCGCGCGGCGGCGGACGTCCCGCTGGGAGGCTATGTGCTGGCCTCCATGTCCTTGCAGGCGACGTATCGCGGCTTCGGCGACGAGGGCGTCGACCTGGCGCAGGCCGCGCTGGAGCGCAACCGCGGGCTGGCGACCGCGCGCACGATGAGTTTCTTCCGGCTGGTGGAGGCGCGGGCACACGCGCGTGCGGGGGATGCGCAGGCGGCGGGTGCGGCACTGAAGGCGGCCGAGGGCTGGCTGGAGCGGTCCCGGGAGGGCGACGACGATCCTTCGTGGCTTGGTTTCTATGGATATGACCGTTTCGCTGCGGATGCGGCCGAGTGCTACCGGGATCTGAAGGCCCCGCGACAGGTGCGGAGGTTCACGGAACAGGCCTTGTCGAAGCCGACCGAGGAGTTCGTGCGCTCGCACGGCCTGCGGCTGGTCGTGTCGGCCGTCGCCGAGCTGGAGTCCGGGAATCTCGACGCCGCCTGCGAGCAGGGGGTGCGGGCCGTGGAGGTGGCCGGTCGGATCTCGTCGGCCCGCACGACCGAGTACGTGAAGGACCTTTTGCACCGGCTGGAGCCGTACGGGGACGAGCCGAGGGTGGTCGAGCTGCGGGAGCGGGCCCGGCCACTGCTGATGGCTCCGGCCTGAGAACCGACACACCCCGCGTTTGAAGGCGTTGTCAGTGGCGCAGTGCACTATCGAGGTGGGAGGTGGTGCAGGTGCCGGTCGGGGCGTACGACTGTGATGTGCTCGTGGTCGGTGGGGGGATCGTCGGGCTGTCCACGGCGTATGCGATCACCCGGGCCGCGCCGGGCACGGCGGTCACCGTGCTGGAGAAGGAGCCGGGGCCGGCCCGGCACCAGACGGGGCGCAACAGCGGGGTCATCCACAGCGGGATCTACTACCGGCCGGGCTCCCTCAAGGCGCGGTACGCGGTGCGGGGCGCCGCCGAGATGGTGAAGTTCTGCGCCGAGTACGGCATCGCGCACGCCGTCACCGGCAAGCTGATCGTCGCCACGGACCGGGAGGAGCTGCCCCGGCTGCACGCGCTCGTGCAGCGCGGCCGGGAGAACGGCATTCCGGTGCGGGAGCTGGGCCCCGCGCAGATCGGTGAGTACGAGCCCGAGGTGCGGGGACTGGCGGCGATCCACGTCGGCACCACGGGGGTCTGCGACTTCGTCGGCGTCGCCCGGCACCTGGCGCAGGCCTCGGGGGCCGAGATCCGGTACGGCGCCCGGGTCGTACGCGTCGACCGGCGGCCGGAGCGCGGCGTGGCCGTACTCACCTCGGGCGGGGATGTCGTACGCGCGCGCGTGCTGGTGAACTGCGCCGGGCTGTACTGCGACGAGATCGCCCGGCTGACCGGGGACGAGCCCGAGGTGCGGATCGTGCCGTTCCGCGGGGAGTACTACGAGCTGGCGCGGCCGGAGCTGGTGCGCGGGCTGGTGTATCCGGTGCCCGACCCGGCCTTCCCCTTCCTCGGGGTCCATCTGACCCGGGGCATCGACGGAGGCGTGCACATCGGCCCCAACGCGGTGCCGGCCCTGGCCCGGGAGGGGTACGGCTGGGGGGTCGTACGGCCCCGGGAGCTGGCCGGGACCGTGGCGTGGCCGGGGTCGTGGGCCATCGCCCGGCGGCACTGGAGATACGGCGCGGGAGAGCTGCACCGCTCGCTGTCGAAGGGGGCGTTCCTGGAGGCGGTGCGCAGGTTGCTGCCCGGGGCGGAGGCGGACGACCTGGTGCGGGCCCCTGCCGGGGTGCGGGCGCAGGCGGTGTTGCGGGACGGGACGCTGGTGGACGACTTCTTGATCAAGCAGGGGGCTCGGGCCGTGCATGTGCTGAACGCGCCCTCGCCCGCGGCCACCGCTTCCCTGCCGATCGGGCGGGAAGTGGGGCGCCGGGTGCTGGGCATGCTCGGCTCCCTGTAGCGCCGTCCCGGACCCCGGTCCGTTCGTCGGTGCCGCGCCGTAAAATCTGTCCTACTGTGTCTGACTTCCTCAACGCCCCCGAAGCCCCCTCGCCGACCTCCCACACCCCCGGCGTGTCCGTCCGGCACACCCGGGCCAAGGGTGAGCCGCGGTTTCCGGACGGACCCAAGGCCGATCCGGCCGGATCGCACTTCGAGCGGCGGATCCGGAGTTTTCAGCCGCGGCGCAGCCGCGTGACCGCCGGGCAGGCGGACGCGCTGCAGCGGCTGTGGCCCAAGTGGGGGCTGGACATCGACGGGCAGAAGGTCATCGACCTCGGCGAGCTGTTCGGGAACGACAGGCCCGTCGTCCTGGAGATCGGCTTCGGGATGGGCGAGGCCACCGCGCAGATGGCCGCCGCCGACCCGGACACCAACATCCTCGCCGTCGACGTGCACACCCCGGGCCAGGGCAATCTGCTGGCTCTCGCCGACCGCCACGGCCTGTCCAACGTCCGGGTGGGCAACGGGGACGCGATCATCCTGCTCCGGGAGATGCTCACCGCCGACTCGCTCGACGGGCTGCGGGTGTACTTCCCGGACCCCTGGCCGAAGAAGCGGCACCACAAGCGGCGGCTCATCCAGCCCGAGTTCCTGACGCTCGCCGCGACCCGGCTCAGGCCCGGCGCGATCGTGCACTGCGCGACCGACTGGGAGCCGTACGCCGAGCAGATGCTCGAGGTGCTCAGCGCCCATCCCGACTTCGAGAACACGCAGGCGGGCGGCGGTTTCGCCACGCGCCCCGAGTACCGGCCGCTGACCCGTTTCGAGGGGCAGGGACTGGAGAAGGGACATGTGGTGAACGATCTGCTCTTCCGGCGCGTACCGCACCAGGACCGCCGTCCGTCCGGACATCAGGACCGATAAAACGCTCCAGCCCCTCGTCCCGTCACCGTTAGGGTCGATGCCGTGGCCACCAGTCCTCCGTTTCCGACGTATCCCCCGGGCCCCCACGGCCCCCTGCTCCGCCATCCGCACTGGTGGCAGCGCAGGTGGGTGCGGTACGGAGCACTGATCACCCTGCTCGCGCTGTCCGGTCTCGTCATCCTCGCCCTGGTGCGCCGACAGACCGGTACCGAGGGGTTTCTCGTCGGGCTCGGCCTCGCCGTACTGCCCGTGCCCTGGCTGATAGCCGCGTTCCGGTGGCTGGACCGGGTCGAGCCGGGGCCCCGGCGGAACCTGGTCTTCGCGTTCGCCTGGGGAGCGTGCGCGGCGGCGCTGATAGCCATCGTCGCCAACAGCTTCGCGACCAAGTGGATAGCCACGGCCACCGCCGATCCGGCCGGTGCGAACACCCTCGGCGCCACCGTGATAGCGCCCATCGTGGAGGAGTCCGCCAAGGCCGCCGCCGTACTGCTCGTCTTCCTCTTCCGCAGACGTGACTTCACCGGGATCGTCGACGGGGTGGTGATAGCGGGCATCACCGCCACCGGGTTCGCGTTCACCGAGAACATCCTCTATCTGGGGACGGCCTTCGGGGCCGACCAGCTCAGCGGCGGCCGCGGCATCGCCTCCGTCACCGCCGCCACGTTCTTCGTGCGCATCGTGATGTCCCCGTTCGCGCACCCGCTGTTCACCACCCTCACCGGCCTCGGCTTCGGCATCGCCGCGCTGTCCGCCCCGCGGCAGCGGGTCCGGCGGATGCTGCTGCCGGTCTGCGGACTGCTGCTCGCGATGAGCATGCACGCCTTCTGGAACGGCTCCTCCACCTTCGGCGAGTTCGGGTTCTTCGCCGTCTACGGCGGCTTCATGATGCCCGTGTTCGGGCTGCTGACCTGGCTCGCGATCTGGACGCGGCAGCGGGAGCTGCGCACCGTGCGGGAGGAGCTGCCGGCGTATGTGCTGGCCGGGTGGTTGGGACCGGCCGAGCCGTTCGCGCTCGGGTCGATGCGGGCGCGACGGACGGCCCGCGACTACGCCCGGCACCACGGCGGCCGGCCCGCGGCGCAGACGGTGGCGCAGTACGAGGCGTACGCGACCTCGCTCGCCTTTCTGCGGCACCGGGGGCGCAAGGGGAAGGCCGGGGCCGACTTCGTCGTCCGGGAGCGGGAGCTGCTGGACGAGCTGTGGAAGCGCAGGGATGTGGCTCGGCCGGCCCTGGAGTACGCGGCGCGAGCGACTGCGCCGGTCCGGCCGATGTACGCGGCGCCCGTGCCGGCGCCTGCGGCGCATTGGCCGGGGTACGGCTATCCGGGGCCGGGGTACGGCTATCCGGCGGCGCCCTACTCCGCTTACAACCCGTATCAGTCCTAGCCGGTCGCGTTGCGGAGGGTTCGGCACCGCCGGACCGCGCCGTCGCGGCTGATCGCCGTCGCGGCGGAAGGAGAGCCGCCGGCTGCGGGCAGAAGGCAGCCCGCGGCCGGCGCGGGAATCAGGCGGACGCCTCCGTCAGGCTCGCCACCTCCTCCTCCGTCAGCTTCAGGTCCACCACGCCCAGCAGTGCCGGGAGCTGGTCCACCGTGCGGGCCGAGGCGATCGGGGCGGTGATCGTCGGCTGGGCGGCGAGCCAGGCGAGGGCGACCGTGGCGACGGGGGCGTCGTGGGCGGCGGCGATCTCGTCGAGGGCCGCGAGGACCTTCTGGCCGCGCTCGGACTCCGCGTACTCCTGGGCCCGGCCCGCGCGGGCGCTGTCGACCTTGGTGCCGGGACGGTACTTGCCGGTCAGGAAACCCGCGGCGAGGGAGAAGTAGGGCACCGAGGACAGGCCCTCCTTGGCGGCCAGGTCCTGCAGCGGGCCCTCGTAGGTGTCGCGGGAGACGAGGTTGTAGTGGGGCTGGAGGGCGACATAGCGGGCGAGGCCCTCGCGGTCGGAGAAGTCGAGCGAGGCCCTCAGGCGCTCGGGGCTGATGTTGGAGGCGGCGATGTGGCGGACCTTGCCCGCCTTCACCAGCTCGTCCAGCGCGCCGATGATCTCCTCGACCGGGACCTCGGGCTTGTCGAAGTGGGTGTAGTAGAGGTCGATGTGGTCGGTGTCCAGGCGGCGCAGGGAGGCGTCCGCGGCGGCCTTGATGTTGGCGGCGGACAGGCCCTGGAATTCGGGGTGCTGGCTGACCTTGGTGGCGATGACGACGCGGTCGCGGTTGCCGCGGGACTTGACCCACTTGCCGATGACCGTCTCGGACTCGCCGCCCTTGTGGCCCTCGATCCATGCCGAGTAGGAGTCGGCGGTGTCGATGAAGTTGCCGCCGGCGGCCGTGTAGGCGTCCAGCACGGCGAAGGAGGTCTCCTCGTCGGCGGTCCAGCCGAAGACGTTGCCGCCGAGACAGAGGGGGAAGACCTCGAGGTCGGAGGAACCGAGTGTGCGAAGGGAAGTCATGCTCTAGATCAACACCGGCGACGGCTGATCGCATTCCGCCGCCGGTGCAAAGTCCCCCGGACAGACGGCTGTCAGGGGTTGAGGCCCTTGTCGCGCAGCCACGGCGCCGGGTCGACGGCGGTGGCCTGGCCGTTCGGGTGGACCTCCAGGTGGAGGTGGGGGCCGGTGACGTTGCCGGTGGCGCCGACTCGGCCGATGACCTCGCCGGTGGAGACCTTCTGGCCGACGGAGACGTTGATCGAGGACTGGTGGCAGAACCACAGCTCGGTGCCGTCGTCCAGGGTCAGGACGGTGCGGTAGCCGTAGGCACCGGCCCAGCCGGCCTCGGTGACCGTGCCGCTGTGGATGGCCTTGATGAGGGTGCCGGTGGGGGCGGCGAAGTCGAGGCCGGTGTGGTAGCCGGAGGACCACATCGCGCCGGGCTGCCCGAAGGTGCCGGTGATCGTGTACGAGACGACGGGCAGCTGGTACTGCTTGGCCAGCTCGGCCAGCCGCGCGGCCTCGGCGGCCTTCTTGGCGTCGGCCTCCGCCTTCTCCTTGGCGGCGGCGGCCTTGGCGGCGGCCTCCTTCTCCGCCTTGGCGGCCGCGGCTGCGGCCTGCTGGTCGGCGGCGGCGATCGCGGCGGCGGTGGCCTTGCCGTCGGCTTGGCCCTTCTGCTGCTCGGCCTGGGCCATGATCCGGTTGCGCAGGGCCTCGCCGGCGTTGCCGCTGTCGGCGCTGTCGGTGCTCACGCCCACGTGGCTGAGCCCGGTGGTGGTGGCCTGCGGCGCGTCGGAGGAGCCGCCGTCGAAGATGTGCTCGACGGAGTCCAGGTCCGGCATGGATATGGAGACCGGCGGCTTGCCGGTGTTGGCGCTGGCCATGCCGCCCGCGCCAACCGCGGCCATCACGCCGACGCCGAGGACGGTGGAGCTGCGTGCGAAGCCGCCGCGCTGCTTGGCGACGCGGTGCCGGCCACGGACCGGGGTGACGGAGTCCTCGGTGGGGTTCCACTCCTCCCAGGGCCCCTCCTCGGCGCGGTAGGCGCCGTAGCCGAAGGTCTCCGGCTGGGCTTGCGCGGGCACGAACGGGGCTTCTGGGGCGGGCCGGTTGGACGCCACTCGGGCGTACTCCTTTCCTTCCTCCGCCTACCGGGTTAGCTGACGGGTTCGGAGCAGGAAGGTCTCCTACGCGCGTATACCGGCTGGTATCCGCGCGATTCACCCCAAGATGGTGGTTCCCCGGTTCCCTTGCGGGATTCGACGCGTGCGCACGGAGCCGCCTCTTGTGACGGCTGGGACGACCGCGCTGCGTTATCGAACGTTAATAGACCCGGCAGCCACTTTCCAAGCCGTTCGGCTTGATCGTTAACGTTTTCGACGGTGGACTTACCCGCCAGGAACACTGCAAACCGGGCGAGTTGGCCCCCGCTCATGAGTGTCCGCGTTTTTGATGGTGACTCAGATGTTATGCGGAGGGCTGTCGTACGGTCACTATCGGTGAAGGTGATCACGGATGTCGCGGAGGGGCGACCGGTGTGCCGCCGATCGGATGACCGCGTGGTGTACAGTAGAGACACAACGACGCGGGGTGGAGCAGCTCGGTAGCTCGCTGGGCTCATAACCCAGAGGTCGCAGGTTCAAATCCTGTCCCCGCTACTGAAAACTCAGGGCCCGGAATCCCATGGATTCCGGGCCCTGAGTGTGTGCACGGGCGCCTCAGCCGAGCAGATGCCCGTTCGGCGCCTTGGCGGATTCCTCCAGCTCGGGCAGGACGACCACCTCGGCGCCCGCCTTGACCAGAATCCCCGTACCGTCGGCCGCCGCCACGAACGTGTCCGGCTCCCTCCAGGCGGTGACCACCCGGCGCACCCCCGCCCGAAGGATCAGCTCGGCGCAGGGCGCGGGCCGCGAGGCACGCCGCGCACAGGGCTCCAGGCTGCTGTACACCGTGGCGGCAGCCAGTCGCGGATCCGCCGGGTCGATCTTCGCGAGCGCGGCCTCCTCCGCGTGGACCACGGGATCATCCCCCTCCCGGGAGTGGCCGCGAGCCAGCTCCGTACCGTCGGCGGCAACCACCACCGCGCCGACGCTGAACGCCGTCTCCGAGGGCGGACACAGCGCGGCGAGGTCACAGGCCGTCCGCAGCCAGTGCCGGTCGGCGGCGGTGGCGAGGGGACCGGCGCCGGGCGCGGTGGGCTCGTAGCGCATGAGGACGACGTCCTCGATCCGGCGGGTCTCGGTCAGACGCAGCCGGCCGGCCTGGTAGCCGCCGGGGCCGAACAGGCGGGGTGCGGCGGGGTCGCCGACGAAGAGCGGGGCGAGGACCAGCTGGAGCTCGTCGGCGAGGCCCAGCTGCAGCAGCTGGGTGTGGACGGTGCCGCCGCCCTCGACCATCAGCCGTCCGACCCCGCGCACGTCGTGCAGGTGGGACAGCAGGGCCCGCCAGTCGAGGCCGGGGCCGAGCGGGACGATGTCGGCGGCGCTGCCGAGGCGGTGGGCGGCCCGCTCGGCGCCCCGGTCGGTCGTGTAGACGAGCTTGTCGCCGCCGGTGTGCCAGAAGTTGGCGTCGGGGTCGAGGTCGCCGGTGGCGCTGACGGTCACCTTCAGCGGGTACTCCGGCCGGCCCGCCCGGACCCGGGCCGCGCGGCGCTCGGCGGAGTTGACCAGCAACCGCGGGTTGTCGGCGCGGATCGTGCCGGCGCCGATCAGGATCGCGTCGACGGAGGCCCGTACCGCGTCCACCCGGTCGAAGTCGGCCGGGCTGGACAGCAGGAGCCGGTCGGGGCCGGTGTCGTCCAGGTAGCCGTCGAGGGAGACGGCGGCGGACAGCAGCACGTACGGGTACGACATCGGCGCGGTCTCCCTGCGAGGCGAGGCTTGGTTCAAGTTTGAAACAAACTTACACTGGCGGCATGACGACCCGCTGGCTCAGCCCCGAGGAGCAGCGCGCCTGGCGCGCGTATCTCGCCGCGACGCACCTCCTGGAGGACGCGATCGACCGACAGCTCCAGCAGGACGCCGGCATGCCGCACCTGTTCTACTCCGTGCTGGCGAACCTGTCCGACGCGCCCGACCGGCGGCTGCGGATGACCGACCTCGCCGAAACGCTGAAGATCACGCGCAGCAGGCTGACGTACGCGGTGACCCGCCTCGAGCGGGACGGGCTGGTGCGCCGGGAGGACTGCCGCTGGGACAAGCGCAGCAGCATCGCCGTGCTGACGGACGAGGGGATGGCCGTCCTGGAGCGTACGGCACCGGGGCACGTCGAGACCGTGCGCGCCTCCCTGTTCGACCGGCTCACGCCGGAGCAGGTGGGGCAGTTGGAGGAGATCTGCACGGGGATCGCGCGCGGGCTGCAGGGCGAGGGTGCCGAGTCCGGGGCGGAGGACGTGCCCTGGCGGCGCCGTTCGTCGTGTTCTTCCTCCGGTAATTGATTGCTTTAACTTTGAAGCATGCAGTAGGGTCCCCTCTGTATCGCTGCTTCAAATCTGAAGCATCAGCCTCCGGAGGGACCCGCATGCCCGACACCCCCGCCGCCACGCCGCGCGCCCGCGTCCGGGTACCGCTGCGCTTCCAGGACGGCTACAGCGTCGACGCCGAACTCGTCACCTTCCACGGCCTGGCCGACGGCCAGGAGCACGTCGCCGTCGTCCTCGGCGACCCCGCCCCCGGCACCGTCCCCCTGGTGCGCCTGCACTCCGAGTGCCTGACCGGCGACGTCTTCGGCTCGGCCCGCTGCGACTGCGGACCCCAGCTGCGCGAGGCGGTCGAGCGCATCGCCGACCGCGGCGGCGTGCTGCTCTACCTCCGCCAGGAGGGCCGCGGCATCGGTCTCTACAACAAGCTCGACGCGTACGCCCTCCAGGACCAGGGCCTCGACACCTACGAGGCGAACGCCGCGCTCGGCCTGCCGGAGGACGCCCGCGACTACACGGCCGCCGCGCAGATGCTCGCCGCCCTCGGCATCGGGGAGCTGGACCTGCTGTCCAACAACCCCGACAAGGCCGAACAGTTGGGCGCGCTGGGCACTGTCGTCCGGGACCGGGTGCCGACCGGCGTCTTCACCACGGCCCACAACGTCCGCTACCTGCGCGCGAAGGTCCTCCAGACCCGCCACACCCTCCCGCTGGCCGAGCTCAACGTGGGCTGAGACCGGTGGGCGGCCGGGGCCGGCGGGGTCGCCGCGACGGCGTACGCGGTGCGGAAGCCGGACGGCGGCACGGGCCCGGAAACGAGACGGCGTCCGAACCGGCGAAGCCGGCTCGGACGCCGCGCAGCAGGTCAGAGGGCATGGAGCCCGCCTGCGGACCGTAGGCCCTGTGGGACTCGAACCCACAACCAATGGATTAAAAGTCCACTGCTCTGCCAATTGAGCTAAGGGCCCAGGCGATGTTGCCTGTCCGAGCATAGCCGGACGCGGCCGTGTCTCCGATCGGGTATCGGTGACACGGCCGCGTCGGGAGGGTGCCGAGGCTCCGGATGGTCACTTTTCGACCGGGTTCGGGGCGGTGACGGCCCGCTGTGCGCTGAGGAACCAGTGACGGGCCGAGGCCAGCCACCAGGTCGCGGCGAAACCGAGGACGACCAGGACGGCGACGGGCGCGTAGTTGAAGGTCTTCCAGGTGACCGGGGAGACCTGCGGGAGCATGAAGAGGATCGTGATCGCCACGACCCAGGTCACGGAGACGATTCCGATCAGGACGGACCAGCGGCCCAGGTGCCAGGGCCCGCGTTCGAAGGCGGCGCCCCTGCGGACCCGCAGGAAGGTCGGGATGACGTACGCGATGTACAGGCCGATGACGGCGATCGAGGTCACCGCCGCGTACGCCGTCGAGTTGATCAGGTAGGGCAGGCCGAGGGCGAGTGCGGCCAGCGCGGCCAGCCAGACCGCCGCCACGGGGGTGCGGGTGCGCGGGCTGACCGTGTGCCAGACGTGGGAGAAGGGCAGCGCGCCGTCGCGTGAAAAGGCGTAGATCATACGGCTGTTGGCGGTCACCGAGGCCATGCCGCAGAACAGCTGGGCGCCGATCACCACCAGCAGCAACAGCTTCCCGGTCGTCGCTCCCAGCGCGTCCAGGAGGATCTGCGCCGGGGGCGCGCCCGTCGGGGACGTCAGTTCCTTGTCGTACGACTGGATCGCGAAGGTGAAGCCGAGCAGGAGCACGAAGCCGGCGATCCAGGACGTCCAGATCGAGCGGACGATGCCCTTCGGGCCCGCCGTGGACGCGTCGTGGGTCTCCTCGGTCATGTGGGCGGAGGCGTCGTAGCCGGTGAAGGTGTACTGGGCCATCAGAAGGCCGAGCAGGACGACGTAGGTGCCGCTGCCCCAGCCCGTCTCGTTGACGAACTTCGTGAACACGAACGACGCCGACTGGTGGTGGTCGGGGACGAAGGCGAGCGCGCCGACGATCACCGCCACGCCCAGCACGTGCCACCACACGCTCACGTCGTTGAGGAACGCGACGATCCGCACGCCGAAGGTGTTCAGCAGGCCGTGGAGGACGAGGATCGCCGCGAAGAGGAGGACCGTGCGGCCCGGGGTCACCTCGAAGTCGAACTGGAGGTTCAGGTACGCGCCGAGGAACGAGGCCGCGCCGAAGTCGATGCCGGCGGTCACCGCGACCTGGCCCAGCACGTTGAACCAGCCGGTGAACCAGGCCCAGGCCGCCGCCGACCGGGCGGGCGCCAGGCGGTGTGCCCAGAAGTACAGGCCGGCCGAGGTGGGGTAGGCCGAGCAGATCTCGGCCATCGACAGGCCGACGAACAGGGTCATCAGGCCGACGGCCACCCAGCCCCAGGTGATCACCGCGGGTCCGCCGGTGGTCATGCCGAAGAGGTAGAGGGTCAGGCAGCCGGACAGGACCGAGATGATCGTGAAGGAGACGGCGTAGTTCGAGAACGCCGACATCCGGCGGGCGAGGACCTGGGTGTAACCGAGCTGGGCCAGCCGTTCCTCGTCCGACAGCCCGGATGGGCCGGACGTTTCCTGCTGCCCGCTCACTCTCGCGTCTTCTGTCATGCCCCCAGCATTTCCCTCGCCGGGGGCGTGACATGCGTCACTCAGTGGCGAAAAAAGGCCCGTACGACGTCGTCGTACGGGCCCTTCTCAGGTCACTCGGACCTCACTCGGCGTCAGCCGTTGCGCTTCCAGCGCGGCTTGTCCTCGCGGCGGCCGAAGGAGCCGTTGCCGCGGTGGTCGTCACGGCGGCCGTAGGGGCGCTCGTGGCCGCCGGCGCGGAAGCCCGGGCGGTCGTCGCGGCGGTCGCGGTTGAACGGGCGGTCGCTGCCCCGGTGCCCGCCGCGCTCGTCCCGGCGGAAACCGCCACGGTCGCCACGGTCCCGGTCGAAGGAACGGCCACCGCGGTCGTCACGACGGTCACGGTCGAACGGGCGGCGGTCGTCACGGCGCTCGAAACCACGGGAGCCGCCCCGGTCGTCACGGCGCTCGAAACCACGCTCACCACGGTCCCGGTCGAAGGAACGGCCACCGCGGTCGTCACGGCGGTCGTCACGACGGTCGCGGTCGAAGGGACGGCGGTCGTCACGACGGTCACGGTCGAACGGGCGGCGGTCGTCACGGCGCTCGAAACCACGGGAGCCGCCCCGGTCGTCACGGCGCTCGAAGCCACGGCCACCGCGCTCACCACGGTCGTAACCACCGCGCTCGCCCCGCTCCTCACGGCGCTCGAAGCCCCGCTCACCACGGTCCCGGTCGAAGCCGCGCCGCTCCCGGCGCTCGTACGGCGCCGAAGCCGCCGGACGCTCCTCGCGCTCGGTCTCCCGCTGCGCCGGCACCTCGGTCACGGCCGCGAGCTCCTCCGCCGCCGTCGCCTGGGCCTCGGCCACCGCGGTCTCGGGGTCCTCGCCGCGCTCGCGGGCGACCCGGGCGACCAGCCGGTCGGCCTCCTCGCGCAGCTCGGTGGCACGGCGCTGGGCGCGCTCCAGCTGCTTGGTGAGCTGGGCGACCTCGCGCTCGGCCTGCTGGGCGGCGTTGGCGGCGGACTCGGCCTGGACCTCGGTCATGGAACGGGCGCCGGTGATCTCGGCGACTTCCGGGTCGAAGGCGGCGCCGCCCTGGATGATGTGGCGGGCCGCGTCGACGCCGGCGTCCTCCATGAGGCGGAAGATCTGGCGGCGCTGGTGCGGGAGGGACAGCGACACGACCGTGCCGGTGCGGCCCGCTCGGGCGGTGCGGCCGGCGCGGTGCAGGTAGTCCTTGTGGTCGCCGGCCGGGTCCACGTTCAGGACCAGGTCGATGCCGTCGACGTGGATGCCGCGGGCGGCGACGTCGGTGGCGACCAGGACGTTGACGTAGCCGTCCTTGAAGTCGGCCAGGGTGCGCGTACGGGCGCCCTGGGTCATGCCGCCGTGCAGCGCGTCGGCCTTCACGCCCGCCTCGCGCAGCTGCTCGGCGACGCGGTCGGCGCCCAGCTGGGTGCGGACGAAGATGATCGTGCGGCCCTTGCGGGAGGCGATCGCGGCGGTGACCGGCGCCTTGTCCTTGGGCTTCACGATGAGGATGTGGTGCGACATGGTCGTCACCGCGCCCTGGGCCGCGTCCACCTCGTGGGAGACGGGGCTGTTCAGGTAGCGGTCGACGAGGGTCTGGATCTCGTTCTCCATCGTGGCGGAGAAGAGCATGCGCTGGCCGCCGGCCGGGACCTGGTCGAGCAGCTCGGTGACCTCGGGCAGGAAGCCCAGGTCGGACATCTGGTCGGCCTCGTCGAGGACGGCGATCTGGACGTCCTCCAAGGAGCAGGCGCCGCGGTTGATGATGTCGCGCAGCCGGCCCGGGGTGGCGACCAGGATGTCGACGCCGCGCTCCAGGGCGTAGATCTGGTTACCCATCGAGGTGCCGCCGCAGACGACCTTCATCTTCAGGCCGAGGACGTCGCCGTACGGCTGGAGGGCGTCGGCGACCTGCATGGCCAGCTCGCGGGTGGGGGTGAGGATGACGGCGCGGGGCCGCTTCTTCTCGGTGCGGCCGCCGGCCAGCTGGGCCAGGGTCGGCAGGCCGAAGGAGAGGGTCTTGCCGGAGCCGGTGCGGCCACGGCCGAGGATGTCCTTGCCGTCCAGGGCGTCCGGGATGGTCGCGGCCTGGATCGGGAAGGGGGTCGTCACGCCGTTCTGCGCGAGCTTGCGCACGACGCCCTCGGGCAGGCCGAGGTCGGCGAAGGTGGTCTGGGGGGTGGTGTCAGCGGCCTCGGGGGCCTCGGTGATCTCGGTCGTCGCGTCGGTGAGTTCCTTGTCGAGCTCGTTGAGCTCGTTCTCGGACACGACGAACTGATCAGTACTGGACACGGACATGCGAATGCGAAACCTTCCGGAGTCTCGTCGGCACGCGCCCGTCAACTCCGTGATTCGCTCACGACCGCCTCAATGCGGTCCGCCACGGCAAGGGAGAGTACGCGCCACACGGCGCGCTCTGTGGTGGCGCCGGGCAAATGGGATCAAACGATCTACCACCATACGCACCCACCACCCCTGAACGCAAACCGGCTCCATATCCGCAGGTGGGCGACGTCTCCGGCGCCGACCGCGATCACGCCGCGACGTCAGCCCCGGGCGCCGGCGCCGGTTCGCGCTCGACGAGCTGTGTCCCCGTCCCCTCGTGGGCCGAGGAGGACGGTTCGGCCGACGGGGGCTCGGAGGTCGCGGGCGGCGGGGTGGAGGCGGGCGGCTCGGGCGGGGCGGAGGTGACCGGCGGCGTCGGCGGGGCGTTGGTCGGCGCCGGACCGCCGGGGTCGCCGGTGCTGCCGGGCTTGCCGGGCTCCGCCGGGGCCGCGGGCGAGTCGCCCTCGCCGGACGAGGAGGTGGCCGACGGGGAGGCCGACTCCTCACCGGGCTTCTTCTTGCCGCCGTGCCCGTGCTTACGGTCACCCGCCTTGCCGTCGTGCCCGCCGAGGCCGCCGGCGCCGTCCCCCGGGCCGCCGTCGGATGCCTCGCCGCCGTGCTGCCCGGCCGAGTGCGAGGGCCTGGCCCGGCCCGCGTCGTCACCCACGTTCACACAGCCGGCGGCAGCGGCGAGGGTCAGCGCCGTGACGGTGAGCCGGACGGGTACGGACAAGGGGCGCACGGCGGCCACCTCCGGAGGCAAGGAAAGGAGTCAACCTCCCCAACTCCCGCCGCCCGCAAGAGGACACGCGCCCCGCACGCATCCCCGCCCCATCACACGCCCATCGCGGCTGCGCCGCCGCACAAGCGCCGCCGCCCGGCCGCACCCACGTCGCCCCGGCCCTCACCCGACGCTGTCTCACCCGTACCCAAGGGTGTGCAGCCGGGCGTCGTCGATGCCGAAGTGGTGGGCGATCTCGTGCACCACCGTCACCTCGGTCTCCACCACGACGTCCTCGCGCGACTCGCACATCCGCAGCGTCGGCCCTCGGTAGATGGTGATCCGGTCCGGCAGCACCCCCGCGTACCACTCGCCCCGGTCGGTCAGCGGCGTGCCCTCGTACAGGCCGAGCAGGTCGGGGTCGTCGGCGGGCGGTTCGTCCTCGACGAACACCGCCACGTTGTCCATGAGCCGCATCAGTTCCGGCGGGATCCGGTCGAGCGCCTCGGCGACCAGTTCCTCGAACTCCTCGCGCGTCATCTCCAGCACATGGTCATTGTCCGGTACGAAGGCCCGTACGAGTGCGGTGCGGCACCGCATAACCGCCCCCGTACACGGGCATACGGCCCCAATGGTCCGCGTCTTTGCCGCAGCCCTCCGCACGATGACGAACCGCATGCGCACACGCCGCCGCGACACCCGCCCGCTCCCCGCGCTGGAACTCGCCGCCCGCCCCCGCCCCTGGCTCCGCGGCCTGGGCCTCACGGCCGTCGTCCTCCTCGGCGCCTGGCTGGGCCTGCTGATCGTCGGAAACGTACGGGCCCCGGTCGGCCCCATGAACACGACGATGGCGCTGCGCCCGTCGCTCACCGGCGGCACGAAGATCAACGTCTCGCCGCTGGGCGCGCTCACCCTGGACAGCCATGTGGCACCCGTCCGCCTGGACGTCAACGTGGACCAGTTGGACCCGCTGCGCGCCCAGGCCCTGGTCGACCACCCCGAGCGGATCTCCGGCCTCCAGGACGAGGTCGCCAGGGACGTCGAGCACGGCACGCTGGACCTGGCCGTGCGCTCCTGTGTCGCCGTGGTCGCCGGTGCCACGGCCCTCGGACTCGCCGTCTACCGCAGCCCCCGCCGCGCCCTGGCCGCGGGCGGCCTCGCCCTGACCCTGCTGGCCGCGTCCGGGGCGAGCGCGTACGCCACCTGGAACCCCAAGTCGGTCCTGGAGCCGAAGTTCTCCGGACTGCTCAGCTCGGCGCCGGCCGTGGTCGGCAACGCGCGCAGCATCGTCTCCGACTTCGACGTCTACCAGAAGGAGCTGGCCCGACTGGTGACGAACGTGACGAAGCTCTACGACGTCACCTCCACGCTCCCGGCCTACCAGCCGGATCCCTCCACCATCCGGGTCCTGCACGTGTCGGACATCCACCTCAACCCGGCGAGCTGGAAGATCATCGCCTCGCTGGTGGAGCAGTACAAGGTGAACGTGATCGTCGACTCCGGCGACACGATGGACCACGGCGTGGCGGCGGAGAACGGCTTCCTCGACCCGATCCGGGACCTGGGCGTGCCGTACGTGTGGGTGCGGGGCAACCACGACTCCCGGATCACCCAGCGCTATCTGGAGCGGATGAGGAACGTGCACGTCCTGGACGACGGCCGGGCCCAGACGGTCGCGGGACTGCGGTTCGCGGGCATCGGCGACCCGCAGTTCACCCCGGACCGCTCGGTGGTGCCCGGCGGGGACGCGACCGAACGACTGGCGGGCGACCGGCTGGCCAGCGCCCTGCGCGACCAGCGGGCGACCGGCTCCCCAGTCGACGTCGCGATCGCCCACGAGCCGTCGGCGGCCCGTGAGACGGACGGCGAGGTGCCGCTGGTGCTGTGCGGTCATCTGCATCACGAGGGGGACGAGATGCTGCCCTACGGCACCCGGCTGCGCATGGAGGGTTCCACGGGCGGGAGCGGGCTGCGGGCGGTCGAGCACAAGTACCCCGCGCCCATCGAGGCCTCGATCCTCTACTTCGACCGCGACAGCCACCGTCTCCAGGCCTGGGACGCGATCAAACTGGGCGGACTGGGCGAGACGACGGCCGAGGTCAGCCGCCATCTGGCGGACGAGAACCGACCGAGGACCACACCTTCCCCGGGCACCCCGTCCCCCTCCTCCCCCACCTCGTCCGCCCCCTCGCCGTAAACCGTTTTGGCGATACTCCCCGGCATCCCATATGCTTCTCACGTCCCCGACGCGCTGAGAAGCGCCCAGGCGGGCCGATAGCCCTCATCGTCTAGCGGCCTAGGACGCCGCCCTTTCAAGGCGGTAGCACGGGTTCGAATCCCGTTGGGGGCACGCAATACCGTGTGCGACACTGTTGCACGCAAGCTTGGTCCTGTGGAGCAGTTTGGAGTGCTCGCCACCCTGTCAAGGTGGAGGCCGCGGGTTCAAATCCCGTCAGGACCGCTGGTGTTTCACGTGAAACACCATGGCTGGGTAGCTCAGTTGGTACGAGCGTCCGCCTGAAAAGCGGAAGGTCGCCGGTTCGACCCCGGCCCCAGCCACCGCCGCCCTGACCAGGGCATGGGCCCCTCTTCACTGCTACTGGAGAGGGGCCCTTTCACGTCGCCTACGCCAACCGGTACGCCAACGGCTCTCAGGAGAGGGTGTCGCCCAGCTTCCGGAGCGCCTTCCGCTGCTCGTCCAGGGACGCATGGGCGTAGACCTTCATGGTCACCCCGATGTCGCTGTGGCCCACGATCTGCCGGACGATGTGGGGCGGAACACCTAGGTCGAGCAGAAGCGAGACGGCCGAGTGCCGGAGATCGTGAAACCGGATCTCCAGACCGAGACGCTTCCGGAGCGGGTCCCAGCTCCGCCGGAGGTTGTCCGGCTCCAACGGGGTGCCGATACGGGACGTGAACACCAGCCCCTGTTCCTTCCATCCCATGCCGGCGGCGGCACGCTCCTGGGCCTGCCGCTCACGGTGCTCGGTGAGCGCCTTCACCACGAGGGGCGGAAGCGGGACGGTGCGGACCGACGCCAGGGTCTTGGGCTTGACTAGCCGCAGCTCTCCCCCGACGCGCTGTAGCGCGCGCTCGATGGTCAGCGTCTCGCGGTCCAGGTCGATCGCGTCCCAGCGGAGCCCAAGCAGCTCACCGCGCCGCATCCCCAGGACCAGAGCGAGCGCGTAGAGGGCGTGCAGACGGTCCCCCTCGGACGCGCGGAGCAAGAGCCGGGCATCGGCGACACTGAGCCCCTTCCCGGTGTCGTAGGAGGGCGTGGGCACCTGCACGAGCTGCGCGACGTTGCGCACGATCAGTTCCTCCCGTACGGCGTTCTGCAGCGCGTTGCGCAGGACTGCGTGTATGGACTGCACCATGCGCCGGGACAGCAGCGTCTTGCAGCACTCCCCGGCCGCGCAGCACTCCGGTTCCGGCCGCTCCTTGTCCCAGCCGTGCTTGCAGCACTGGCACTCGGCAGCGACGCGAGCCAGCCACGTGCGGACCTCGGCAGCCCGCAGCGTCCGGATCTTCTTACGGCCGAGTCCGGGGATCAGGTGGACGCGGGCCACGCTCTCGTAGCCCTGGTAGGTCTTGGGGCGTCGGTGGACCTTGACCACCGTGGCGAGCCAGTAGGTGAGGTAGTCCTCCAGGTTCATGTTCGTGTCCGGCACCGGGATGCCCTGGTTCTCCTGCGCCTGGAGTTCGGTGATCTTCTGCCGCACCTCGTCACGGGTCTTGCCGTACACCGAGACCCGCTTACGAATACCGCTGGTCGTCGTCACGTACACGCGGCCGTGGTAGGTGCCGTCCTTGCGGATGGTGATGCTGCCTTCGCCGTTGGCGCGCTTGGCCATCAGTCGTCGTCTCCCAACCGGTTCTGGATGTAGGTGTGGAGGGCATCGGCCGGTACGCGCCGGGCGCGGCCGATGGTGAAGCTCTGGAGCTGCTTGGACCTGATGAGGTCGTAGACCTTGAAGCGGCTCAGCCGCAGCGCGGCCATGACCTCGGGGACCGTGAGCGCCTCGTGGCTCGGGGGCAGAGCGGTGCTCATGCGGTGACTCCTCCGGGGGCAGTCCTTCGGGGGCCTGTTCTGAGGGCCGCTACTTCCGCTACCGCCGCTACCGCGCAGGTCAGGGGCCTGTCAGAGGTAGCGGGAGGGGGTAGCGGTAGCGGATGGGTAGCGGTGGGGTAGCGGCTCGCGGTGGTGCTTGCCGCTACCCCGTTAGTGCTGGTCAGACGGCGTTTTCGGTGCCGGGTAGCGGAGGTAGCGGACTTTCCGGGGGTGGGGGGCAGTAGCGG
Organism: Streptomyces sp. NPDC050743; assembly: GCF_044456925.1. Lineage (NCBI taxonomy): Bacteria > Bacillati > Actinomycetota > Actinomycetes > Kitasatosporales > Streptomycetaceae > Streptomyces > Streptomyces sp. NPDC050743. The sequence goes on along the minus strand of NZ_JBITGJ010000005.1, from coordinate 306,378 downwards.
GCCCACGCGTCCCGTAGATCGGCGGCGTAGTAGCCCTTGAGGACGCTTCCGGCGGTCTTGATGTTGCGGGAGGCGATGGGCTCGTTGTCGGCCGTCATGTACTCCGCGAGCATCCGGGACAGGCGCCGGTTGTCGAGCGGCTTGCCGTTGAGGTCGGCCCACGGGGCGTCGTCGAGGGCGTTGAGCCGGTCCAGGATCGCGATCGTGGGCAGGCGGTCGATGCCGACCATGACGTGGTCGCGTAGGTCGGTCAGCAGCCGGACCCCGAGGCTGCCCTTGTCGTTGGCCTTGGAGGCGGTCACCAACGTCAGGCAGGCGGCGCGGGCTCGCTCGGGCCACTCCCCGCCGGCCGCGTCGGCGATGGCGAGCAGTGGTTCCCATACGTCCGCCGGTCGGTCGGTGACACCGTCCGGCATGTCCGGCCACGCCCCCATGACGAACCCCCGTGCCTGCTCCGCCCACGCAGCCAGCCGGTCGCGAAGCTTGTGCCCCTCCGCCTCGTGGATGCGGGCCCGGAAGGGCTCGACCTTCTCGTTCCGCGCGCGGCGGCGCATGCGGATGATGACGGAGCGGCTCAGGATCGTGTCGGGCAGCGAGCCGAGTCCGGCGACTGCGACGGCGCAGTACGAGGGGAAGGCCTGCACGGTCTGCTGTCCGCCGTCGCCGATGCACCGGTAGGTGACTCCGGTGCGGCGGTGCCCGGCGTTGAGGAATCCGCGCAGCTCCTCGTTGTCCCCCGCCTTCGGGCCGAAGACGGTATCGATCTCATCGAACAGGATCGTCGGCTTGCCGTTGCCCGCGGAGACGGACCGGAACAGGGCGGCGGCGGAGGCGTTCACGGCCGTCATGGGCTGCGGCACGAGGGTTTCCACGATCTCCAGCGCCCGTGTCTTGCCCGACCCCGGCTCCGGGGACAGGAAGGCGATGCGGGGAGTGGAGTCGAAGCAGTCGAGCAGGTGTGCGTGCGCGTCCCACAGCGCGACCGCGACGTAGGCGGCGTCGGTGGGGAAGACGTTGAAGCGGCGGTGGAAGGCTTCCACCTCGTCGAGCAGCGCGGCCCCGTCGATGGGCGTGGGGGTCATGCAGCGGCCCTCCCTTCGGTGGGTACGGCAGGCGTTCCGTGCAGGCAGACCTGTGGGCGTCGTACTCGGTGACCCGCGCCGTCACTGCGCGGGGGCCGGTGGCGGTGCCGGTCTGCCCGCAGGCGCAGGCGTAGGCGGCGGTGGGGGTGTCGCCGGGCCGTGTGGACCAGCGGGCGCCGTCCCAGTGGTGGCGGTAGACCGGTGGGGCGTAGATGCGGATACCGGGCCGCTCCGGAGTGGGGTCTTCCGCGTCGTGGCGTGCCTCGTCGCTCCGGAACCGGTCAGAGCGAAAGGCAGTTACGACGCCCTTGCGGGCGGCGCCTTTGGGCTCGCCTACGGCCGTCATGTCCACAGGCTGTGGAGCGGCTTGCGGCCTGTTCGGGGTGTTGCTGGGGCAGTCCAGGGCGGGGGGAGTCGGCGTCGTCATGCCGCCTCCCGTGGTGTGGCGTGGGCGATGACCCAGTCCAGGGCGCTGCGGATGGTGGTGCGGCACTCGGCCGGCGGCAGGCCGGTAGCCTCCCCCGCCCCCTGGATTGCCTCCTCCACCACGTGCCGGGGGATGTCGCCCCACGCCACGAACCGCGCCACCTTGCAGGCGCTTCGGTGCAGGGTGTTGTTGCGGCCGTTCGGCCCGCCCTCGGTCGCGGCGGCGATGACGGCGCATTCGCGTTCCAGGGCGGTGCGGGCGGCGCGGGTGCCGTCGTGGACCCGCACGGGCACCGGCGCGGGCCCGTCGGGCTCTGTGAGCAATGCGGTGAGCCAGGCGGGTAGTTCGGCCACGGGTGCGTCGTGGGCGACCTCGTAGGTGCCGTCGAGGGTGGTGCTGCCGGGGGCGACGACGTAGCCGCCCCAGGCGCGGGTGTCGATGTGCGGGCCGAGCCGGTCCACGCTGCACTTCAGCCGCACCCCGGCGGGGGCGGTGAAGTAGAGGTGTTCACCGCGCGCGGTCCGCACCCGGTAGGTGTCCGGGAGTACCTGCCCGGCGCGCTCGCAGAGCGCTTGCAACGAAGTGGCGCCGTCAGGCGCTCCTTCTGGCTCTTCCGCCTTGACCGGGTCGAGGTCGATGACGAGCAGCCCGGCCGGGCCGGTCGCGATCCCGACGTTGTACGGCCGCTGTGCCCATGCGGCGTGGATCAGGTCGGGGTCGGTGGTGGCTCGCTCTTCTGGGGTGCGGTGTCCGCCGGCGCACCGCCCGGTGCCGGGGCAGGCGCGTTCGGCGTGTCCTGCCGGGCGCTTGCTGCCGGGGTGGAGAGGGATGACGGGCCAGCCGCGTTCGGCTGCCGTGAGGGCGGCGGTGAGCAAGTCCGGCAGTAACGCCCGGTGGTCGTCTCGCCGGTTGTCGGTCGGTTGGGTCATGCTGGGAGACCTCCACAGGTCTGTTGATGGGCAGGTGGACAGGCGGCGGCCCCGGTTCTTGGCGGAAGGGGGCCGCCGTCGTCTTGGGTGGTGGGTCAGGCGGCGGCGGTGTCGTCGCCGCGCGTGGTGGTGAGTCGGCCGTCCAGGGCGCGGACGACCGTGCCGCCGGTGGTGAGGGTTTTGACGGCCTTGGACACGGCGCCCTTGGACAGGCCCGTGATCGTGACCAGGTCCTTCTGGGCGACGGGTTCGTCGGCGGTCTCGATGGCCTTGAGGACACGGGCGACGGCGCCGTCCACGGCGGGTGCTGCCTCGGTCACGGTGTCCTTGACGAGGGTGAGCGTCGGGGCGCCCGCGGCTTCCACGGTGGGAGCGACAGTGCGGGACCACGGGGTGCGGTCGGGCAGGGCAATGACGACGGCCTTGTCCATGTAGCGGACCTTGACCGGGTCGGGCTTGCGCTTGCCGTCCCGGACCAGCGCCACACCCGGCACCGGGAGTTCGTCGGCGTTCCAGCCCTTGGCCTGAGCGTCCTCCCCCAGGACCACGCGGGCCTCGGCCGGCGTGCGGACGGCGAGGCAGATGGAGACGCCGATCTGGGGGGCGATCTGCTTGGGGATGCCGTCACCGATGGTGGGCTTCTGGGTCATCCACCACAGGTCGATGCATGCCGCACGGCCCATGCGGGCGATGGACTCCAGGCCCGGCAGTGCGGAGCGGTTGACAGTGCGGGTCTTGCCGTCGCTGGTCTCGGTCTCGTAGGGGACCTTGTCGGCGGCGGTCATGACCTCGGCGCCCTCGTCGACGACGACCGTGATGCGCGGCCGGTCCGCCGTGGGGGTCCAGGTGTCCTGGCCCTTGGGCAGGATGCTGAGCCGGTCCAGCATCTCCGTCTCCAGCTCGTCGACGACGTCGACGACTTCGCGCGGGGTGGAGGCGACGCGGGCCCGGTGGTCCCACAACCTGCCTTCCACGCGCTTGAGGTCGATGATGACGAGCGCGTTCGTGGCGCCCTCCGACGCGTCATACAGCAGCGGCCGGGAAGCGACCGACTTACCGGCGCCGGACCGTCCGGCGATGAGCAGCCGTTCCCCGAGGGGCACGGTGACCTGTTCGCCGGTGACGGTGTCGACTCCGAGGGAGCGCCGCTCGGGCGTCCACTTCAGGTCGTCGCCGTCGGCCGCGCTGCGGGTGCGCAGGATGAGTTCGGCCCAGCCACCTTGCTTGCCCGCCTTGATCTGCATGCGCAGGCTCGTGCGGGCGCCGAGCAGGGCGCGGATGTGGTCCTCGGCGGCGCGGAGCTTGGTCGCCGTCCAGGTGCCGTCGAGGCGGACGGCGACGACGATGCCCGCCTCGGTCAGCTTGGGCCTGCCGGTCAGCGTGCCCGCCAGGCCGCGCTGTTCGGCGTGCTCCTTCCAGTGCTGTGGCTGCAACCGCTTCAGCAGCGCCGACTCCTCGGCGGTGGGCTTCAAGTCGCTGGTGTCGCGCTCGCGCACGGCCACCCACACGAACAGCGCGGTGACGGCTGTGACGACGGCGACGGCCGACCACACCCACACGCGGGCGGGGACCTGCGGCAGCCACACGTATCCGGCGATGCCGAGTGCGGCGGTCGTCTTGGTGGCGAACAGCCACATCGGGTCGGGCACGCGCCGCTGGGCGGTGCGTAGTTCGCGTTCGGCGCGGTGGCGCAGGGAGGTGACGCCTTCGGGGTCGACGGCGCGGGCGCGTTCAAGGGCGGCGCGGGCGTCGGCCACGAGCGGCTTGCGCTGGGCGCGCAGCGCGGCGCGGCGGTCGGCTTCCTTGCGCCACACGTCGGCGGTCCAGCGCGCGGCGGTGGCGGCGTACTGGCGGTGGGCACGCCAGACTTGTCCGTGACTCACGGGTTCCTCATTTCCGGGATGGTGGGTCGGTGGTGACGGGCCCTGCGACGGCCCGTCACCACACGCGTGTGTTACGGGGAGTGAGCGTGTTTCCGGTTTCCTGGTTTCCGAGGCGGCCCCTACGCGTGCGCGCGCGAGGACGGAAACTCCCGTCACCCTGCGTCGCTACGGGGCCTCTCACGGCCGCACAGCCGTCCGGGGTCAAACCCCACACGGACGGGCCCTCGGACGCCCTGCGGGCCGCCTACTGCCTCACGGTGCTTCAGCGGCTCTTCCGGCCGCGCTTACCGGTACCCTTGCTGCCCTCGGTGACGGAGCGGACCACGGTGACCACGGCCCAGCCGAGCACGAGCGCGATGAAGGCGAGCATCGCCAGGTTCGCGGCGATGGCAGTCAGGACGCCGACGAGCAGCGGGCCGAAGTAGACGCCGGCCGCGACCGCACCGGCGCCGACACCGGAGCCGAGCGCGACGCGCTGCACCGTGCGGTCCGGCGGCGCCTGGTGGATGTGCACCACCTGCGGTCCGGCGGGCTGCGCTGCGGGCAGGGCGGCGGGGTCGGCGTAGACGTGGCTGCCGTCCGGGAGCTGAACCACGGTCAGGGGGCGGTGTGCGGGGAGCTGTTCCATGACGCACCCTCCGGGGCGTTGTCGGGGAAAGCGCAGGCAGAGCACATGCCGAGCGACGCCGGGATGACGTATCCCGCATCCCGGCGGCAGGCGGGGCAGGTGCGGCGGGCGCCGTTGGCCTTGGCCAGGGCCGCCCAGCGGGCCGGGGTCATCGGCCGCACCGGCTTCGCGCGGTCGATGCGGTACAGGTAGGCGACCAGCGGGGCCCGTCGACGCCGGGGCCGCTCCACCTGTGCCGCCACCTCCTGGCCACCGGGGCGGAGTCCGAGGGCGCGGAGCTGTCGGTAGGTGGCGTAGCCGTCCGGGGCGAGCCGCCACCGGTAGACGGGCAGGGCGCCCATCACACGGCCTGGAGGCCGCGTTCGGCGCGCAGGGTGTCGCGCAGGGTGCGGGCGTTCGCCGGCGAGGTGCGGACCTCACGCCGGATGCCCTCGGCGGTCAGCTTGGCGTCCGGCCATTCGGCCGTTGCCTTGCGGGCCTCATCCAGCAGCTCGTCCGGGGTGCGCTTCGGGCGCGGGGTCCGGGCGACCTCGGGCACGCGGCCCGTGGCCCGGCGCGGTCGGGCCGACTCGGCGGCCACCGCGCGCCGCTCGATTGGCGGCATGGTCGGCTGCCCGATGACCTGCACCGGCTTGGCCGGGAGAGTCGACTTCAAGAAGCCGACAGCCACGGGCCGGGGCAGCGGTCGCACGTTCGGCGTGATCGGCGCCAGGGTCGATACCGCGAGGTCAGAACTAGACTGATTCCTCTCGGTATTGGTCGATTCCTCCGCATTCGCGGTCGGGGTGGTGATCGGGGTCGGGCGGTGGTGGAGCACCTTGGCTACGAGGTCGGAGCCGAAGTAGATCGAGCCGACCGGCAGCGAGGTGGCGAGCAGTACGAGGGCCCAGTTCGCGGGGTCCCAGTCGGCCAGTCGACCCCAGTCGACTGAGCGGCCGTGGAGCTCCGGGACCAGGCCGTGCACGTAGTTCAGCACGAGCGAGGCGATGGTGTAGGCGGCCAGGACGCGCAGGGCGAACGTGCGGTCCCGTCCGGCGAGCACGAGTGTCGCGATCAGGGCCAGGGCCATGAGGCCGTCGACGACGAACGGGTAGAGCGTCGCGGCCGTGGCGTCGGCGCCGATGGCGCCGGCGATGTCGCGCAGGGCGTTCCAGGACACCCGGAAGGCCATCGCGACCACGGCGACCAGCGCCAGCACGAGGGCGGCGCGGCCCTTGCGGTGCAGGTTCATGCCGCACCGCCCGTCTGACCAGACAGGCCGTTGACGTGGGCGCGGTGCGCGGCGAGCACGCGCCGGCGGGCCCGGCGGATGCGCCGCTCGTCCAGCTCGCACGGCGTGCGGCCGATGACGACGATCTGCGCGTCCAGCAACTCCACCTCCGCGCGGATGACGGGCATCTCCGCGTCGATAGCCTCCAGCTCCGCGTCCGTCGGCTCCATGAAGTCAGCGAACGCGGTAACAGCGCCCTGAACAGTCACGATGTGGTCCATGGGTCGTGTTCTCCCTAGCAGGTGGCAACGGCCCGAACAGCGGCCCCGGTGTTCCAGCACCGGGGCCGCGCGCCGTCGAAGTCGGGATCTCCGGCTCCCCTCTGCGCCGCTCGTGCGGGACGAGCGGCGGAGGCAACCGGCCGCAGCGAGCGCTGCGAAGCCAGAAGGAAGTAGGACCGGGCTTCACCAGCGCGCCGTTGCCACGGAGCACCGATCCCGAGCCGGGGAATCGGGCGCGTCATCGTCGCTGCTCTGACGCCAGCAGGGCAGCGCACACCAGGTGGCACCCGTACGGCTGACCTCCCCGCAAGGAAGGGGTGATCCGGACGACCGTTCTCCAGGGCTGATGCGCAGGGCAGGACTGGTTCGCCTGCCTCGAAGTGGCTGCCACGGCCATCACCCCGGCCGCTGAGGGGACGGGACCGAGTCCCGTCAACCTGAACCTCTTTTGAATTCTCAACCAACTGACGCTGTCTTCGTACTCACCCCGCAGGGCTTTCCTCCGAGCGTTGAGGCCGTTCCAGGGCGATACGCCCGCTTCGAGCACGGGCCCACCGGGGTGCAATGACCTCCGGTCGTTGTTCCGACCGACGGGCACATCCCTAGGGTTCCCTAGGGTTCCCTGCGGTGTCAAGCGGTAAGCTAGGGAACCGCAGGGAACTGATACGAGGGAGCTAGCGAAATGGCCGGTCAGGCCGACAACCGAGCGCCGTACGCGAAGATTGCCGCGCACTACGCGGAGCAGATCACGTCCGGCCAGCTAGAGCCGGGGACGCTTCTACCCAGCATCAAGAACCTCTCGGAAACGTGGGGCGTGAGCACCGCGACGGCCGAGAAGGCGTTGCGCAAGCTGCGCAACGAAGGGCTAGTCAGGGGGATCCACGGGATTGGGACAGAAGTACTCGACCAACCCGCTCCCATGTCCTCTGGATCTCAACGTCAGGACCGAGGACGCCGCACCGGGTCAAGTTGGGGATCAGGCGAACGGTCCGACTCACACCAAGCTGCCGTGGTGCCTGCGCCCCCGGAAGTGGCACAGGCGCTGAGCATTGAGCCTCACTCTGACGTGATCCGTCGGCGCCGGGTCTATCGGGACCGGCATGGCATCGTGGCGCACAGTACGTCTTGGATCCCAGGCCGCTACGGGAAGCTGATCCCCCAGTTGGCGAAGAGCGAGCGATTGACGGGAGGAACTTCGCTCCAGCTCATCGCCGATGCGACCGGCCTCCCGATCAGTCATCGGATCGACACAGCCTCAGCGCGCCTGTTGACGGCAGAGGACGCACGGCTCTTGGAACTGGATCCCGAGAACCCCCCTGCGGAACCCGTGGTCGTGATGACGGCGAAGTTCATCGACAGCGAGAGCAACGTCGTCGAATACGGTGTTGACCTCGGGGGCCCTGGTCGCACCTGGCGGACGGAATCGGAGGTTTCCCAGTGACGACCGTGGACGACACGCTCTTGAGCGTGCTTGAAGACCGGATGGGCAACCTGCTCGCCGGTCGCCGTACCGGTCTGCTCACCCCGGAAGCCGAAGCGGAAATCTCCGCAATCACCCTGACCCTGACGAGACCGATGCCCGATCGCTCCCCGTTCTGCGTCCTTATGGCCGGACTCCCCGGCTCTGGCAAGACCACCCTTTCCCGCGCGCTCACCGCACGCGGGTTCGTGCGCCTGTGTCCGGATGAGGAGATGTATCACCGCCACGGCGTATACGGGGTGGACTTCCCACGGGGCACCTTCCCCACCCTTGAGCGTCCGGTCCTTGAGGATGTCGCGGTTGAACTCCGGGAGCAGCTCCAGGCAGGGCACGATGTTGTGGTCGATCACGGCTTCTGGACGCCGGACGACCGCGCCCGCTGGCGAGCCATCGCTAGCGACGCCGGCGCCACCCCGGTGCTCGTGTATCTCGAAGCCAGCCACGATGAACTCTGGTCAAGGATCAGCAAGCGCAACGAGGCCCACGCGCACGATCCCAACTCGATCTACTTCTCTGAGAGCGACCTTCGGCGATACCGCACCCGCTTCATCGCTCCTGAAGCAGACGAGCCGCACCTCTCCTACAAAGGCGATCCCGCAGACGTCATCGCGGCACTTGACGCTGCCCAGTTCTGAGGCCTTGGAAGTCGGCCGTGCCCGCGTCGCAAACGCTTGCGAAGCCGTGATCTTCTGTCTCTTCCCGGCTACCGAGGCCTGGCTCTAGTGTTTCGTCGCTGCCGTGTGGATGAGTATGACGCCGTCCGTTCACCTTGGGGGAGGGGCACGGCGGTCAACCATTCACTTGTGGGGGCACATTGAACGTGCGTATGCGCCGCAGACTCGCGGCGCTCACCGGCGCCGCAGCGCTCGCGGCAGGCCTCGTCGCCGCACTTCCGGGGCCGGCTGCGGCCACCTCCAGCAGCTGGCCCGCCACCGACGGGAAGCTGCTGTACACGGACGTCGGCGGCTGGATGTACTTGATCAACGCCGACGGGTCCCGGCAGTCCGCGTTCGTCACGTCCGGAAACCAGGGCGCCTGGTCCGCCGACGGCAGTCAGGTCGCGTTCGTGAACGGCGACTACATCGGCACGGCATGGGCCGATTCCGAGGACACCGGCATCCGCATCGCCATGCCGTCGGGCAGCGGCTGGCATCCGCACGATCCGACGTTCTGGTACGGCGGCGGCGACATCGTCTTCACGGCCGGTGGCCGGCTGCGGCTGACCGCGGCCGACGGCACCCGCGCGCCCAAGGCCCTGTTCGGCACCGATGTCGACGGCTGCGACTCGCAGCCGAGCGGCGCGGTGAACGGCATGCTCGCCTTCGTCCGCACGGGGGCGAGCTGCGCCACCGCCGGCACCCCGGCCGTCTGGGTCTACAACGGCCGTTCCGGCGCGTTCACCAAGGTGGCCGACGACGCGAGCGAGCCGAGCGTCTCCCCCGACGGCCAGTCGGTGGCCTTCACCCGGTCGGTCGATGGACACAAGCAGCTCTTCACGGTGAGGACCGACGGCACCGGGCTGACCCAGCTCACCACGGACGCAGCCGACCACAACCGTCCCGCCTGGTCCCCGCAGGGCGACCGCATCGCGTACGACATCGACGTCTACGGTCAGAGCCCCCAGGTATGGCTGCACACGATCGGCACGGGCACGGACACGCAGGTGCCCCAGGCCCAGGGCACCAACGTGGCCTGGCAGCCGCTCCGTGACAACGCGATCTCCCGCGTCTGGGGCTCCGACTCGTACGACACGAACATCGCCGCGTCCAAGTGGACCTGGAACACGGTCGGTACGAGCACGCCCGGCCTGAAAAACGCGGGCGCGGCCGTGCTCATCAGCAAGTCCGACTCGGCGTACGCCACCACCGCGACATCGCTGGCCGGCAAGAAGCGCGGGCCGGTGCTGATAACGTCCGGCACGGGCCTCGACTCCTCGGTGCAGACGGAGCTCAAGCGCATGCTGCCGAAGGGCAAGACCGTCTACCTGATCGGCGGCAGCACGATCCTCAACAGCACGGTGGCGTCCAAGGTGACCTCGCTCGGATACGTGGCCAAGCGGCTGTCCGGCACCTCGCGCTACTCCACCTCAGTGGCCGTGGCCAACACCGTCACCAGCGCCCCGAAGTACATCTTCGTGGCAACGGGCACCGACTACCACAACGCCCTCGCGGCGAGCTCCGCCGCCGGCTCCATGGGCAGTTCCGGAACCGCGACCGTCGTACTGACCGACGGCACGACCATGACGTCGTCCGTCTACGGATACCTCAACAAGTACAGCCCGAGCACGACGAACATCATCACGGTGGGGACCGACGCCGAGTCGGCACTGGCCAGGGCGTACAACGCCGGCAAGATGCCGAACTGGCCCAGCTCCTACCACTACTACCGGGTTGCCGGATCCACACCGCAGTCCAACGCAATGCGGCTCGCCGACCTGTGGTGGTCGCTGCCATCGAACGCCGCGGTGGCCTCCGTGGGGAGCTGGCGCGGCGGTGTCTCCGCGTCGTCGGCGATGACCACGTACGGTCCGCTGCTGTGGACCGACACCACGTCGCTGTCGTACGACACCAAGCGGTACCTGATGCGGATGTCGTCGAGCATGTACCACGTGGCCGTCTTCGGCGGCACCGGATCGGTCGACGCGTCCGTCATTCCCACGATCGGTGCGGCCATCGGAGTAGGCACCCACTACGCCTACACGCCGTACTACAAGGGCGTGGCTCCGCAGACGACGTCCACCCAGACGCTGTCCGCCGGCACCACCGCGTCCGCTCCGAGCCCGGACCTCGCACCGCTGCGGGTGACGACCACGAGGTAGATCCCTCCCTGAGGGACCAAGGAAGGCGGCACTGCCAACCACGGCTGACATCCTGGTTGGCGTACGCCAACCTCTACGCCAACAGCAGCGCACGACCACTGCTCGCCTAGGTCGTCGGCGCCCAGTACGATCAGGCCGCGCCCCACCTGGACGCGGCCTGAAAAGCGGAAGGTCGCCGGTTCGACCCCGGCCCCAGCCACAGCCAGAAGGCCCCGTTCACTGAACGGGGCCTTCGTCGTAGGGGGACATTCATTGCCCCGGCTGGCCGAAGGTACGGCATCCGGGGCACCGTCACTCTTCGACGTCGTCCGGCGTGGGTATGACCGGGCTCAGGTGGACGCACGGGTCACACAGCTGCTGAATGGGGGACGGGGAGATGAGCCAGAACCAGGCCGCCACCGTGACAGGGGAAACCCAGCTGGAGAAGGTCCGGGCGCGGTACGGGCTGCTCGCGGTCGTCGTCAGCAATGCGGCGATCGTCACGGTCGCGATCGTCGGGGTGTGGCGACTCGACGGGGACAAGTCCGTGATCGTCGGCATCCTGACCGCCGCGTTCACCGCGGTCAGCAGCATGACGACCGCCTACCTGGGCATCAAGGCCGTCTCCAACACCGCGCGTTCCATCGCTCTTGGCGACGGCGGCCGGTCCTCCCGTCAGCACGGCGCGCCGGCGACCACCAAGGCTCCAGAGCCCACCACGGCTCCTCCTGCGCCGCCCGCCCAGCGCACCACGTCCTAGGGTTCGTCGGCCGGTCCCTCCGGACGGCCGCCCGGATGCCGGCCGCGCCAGATAAGGAACACCGCGCAGGAGACGACCGCCCAGCCCGCCAGCACCAGGAAGGGAAAGGCGTGCTGGTGGCCGGGGAAGTACACCGCGGTGTGCTGGGCGTTCACCGAGGCGCCCGGCGGCAGCCAGCGGCCGATGGTCCCGAGCGGAGAGGGCAGGAGCGGCCAGGAGACGGCACCGCCGGACGAGGGATTGCCGAGCATCACCAAGAGCCCCCAGGTCGGCAGCATGGCCCACCGCCCGAACAGGGTGTTGAACATCGTGAACACCATGCCCGTGACGAACATCGTCAGGGCGAGGATCAGCCATGACTGCACGAACGGCAGCTTCAGCGCCCCCAGCCACCAGTCCACCACCGCGGCGATCGTGAACCCGCCGAGCAGGGCGTAGCAGGCCGTCACGGCGATGCGCTCCAGGGGGTTAAGGGCCCGCGCGTGCACGCTGAGCTGGATGGATCCGACCATGCCGACGATCACGGCGGCCAGGGAGATGTAGAAGATCGCCAGCCCCCGCGGATCGCCCTTCTGCAGGGGCTTGAGATCCCGGATCGCCACGGGTGTCCCGGTGGCCTTGCCCACCTTCACCGCGGCCTCCGTGAGCACCTGGGCGACCGTGGACCCGGACGCCCCCGACACGTCCAGCGCGATCGCCCGGCCACCGGCGGGCGCCTCGACCACCGCGAACACCTTCTGCTGGTTCACCGCCCGCACCGCCGCCTCCCGGCCGCCGTACGGGTGCAGCTTCAGCGAGGCGTCCAGGGCCTGGTCCATGCCCCCGATGAACCGCCGGGCCGTCGGCCGGTCGTAGGCGCCGGTCATCGCGATCGGGATGTGGTGCGGGGTCGGATTGGCCATGGCGTACGTGTAGGAGCCGGCGAAGAGGCCCGCTGCCGCGGCGATGAGCACGAGGAGGACGGTCGCGGGGAGGAAGGGGGACTGCTTGAAGGCCGCCCAGCGCGAATCGGACATACAGGATACTTTGGCAGCTCGGTCGGCCACCGACGCCCCGAGTCAAATCGTTCGCGTGTTTTTCGGGCGGGGTGAGATCCTGGATCGCGTATGTCTACGCATCCCGCCCCCGCTCTCGACACCCTCGCCCCCCGTCTGACCGAGCTGTCGCTGCGCGACGCGCATCGGCTCGGCCGGCGGCTCGAGGGCGCGCGCAAGATCCGTAAGCCGGAGGCCCGCGCCACCGTCCTCGCCGAGATCGAGGCGGAGGTGGGCAAGGCCGAGGTCCGCATGGCCGAGCGGCGCTCCCGTGTGCCCGCGATCGGCTACCCGGAGCAGCTGCCGGTCAGCCAGAAGAAGGACGTGATCGCGGCGGCCATCCGCGATCACCAGGTCGTCATCGTGGCCGGTGAGACCGGTTCCGGAAAGACCACGCAGATCCCGAAGATCTGTCTGGAGCTGGGCCGTGGCGTGCGCGGCATGATCGGGCACACCCAGCCCCGTCGTATCGCCGCCCGTACCGTCGCCGAGCGCGTGGCGGAGGAGCTGAGGACGCCCCTCGGCGAGTCCGTCGGCTGGAAGGTGCGGTTCACCGACCAGGTGAACCCGGACGCCACCTTCATCAAGCTGATGACGGACGGCATCCTGCTCGCCGAGATCCAGACCGACCGCGAGCTGCGCGCCTACGACACGATCATCATCGACGAGGCGCACGAGCGGTCCCTCAACATCGACTTCCTGCTGGGTTACCTGGCGCAGCTGCTGCCCAAGCGGCCGGACCTCAAGGTCGTCATCACCTCGGCGACCATCGACCCCGAGCGCTTCTCCCGGCACTTCGGCGACGCCCCGATCATCGAGGTCAGCGGCCGTACGTACCCCGTGGAGGTGCGCTACCGGCCGCTCCTGGAGGAGGACTCGGACGACGCCGACCGGGACCAGATCACCGCGATCTGCGAGGCGGTCGAGGAACTCCAGGCCGAAGGCCAGGGCGACATCCTCGTCTTCCTCTCCGGTGAGCGTGAGATCCGGGACACGGCGGATGCCCTGGAGAAGAAGAAGTACCGGTTCACCGAGATCCTGCCCCTCTACGCCCGGCTCTCGCACGCCGAGCAGCACCGGGTCTTCCAGCCGCACACCGGGCGCAGGATCGTTCTGGCCACCAACGTCGCCGAGACGTCCCTCACCGTCCCCGGCATCAAGTACGTCATCGACCCCGGCTTCGCCCGGATCAGCCGCTACAGCCACCGCACCAAGGTCCAGCGGCTGCCCATCGAGGCGGTCTCCCAGGCCAGCGCCAACCAGCGCAAGGGCCGCTGCGGCCGTACGAGCGACGGCATCTGCATCCGGTTGTACTCCGAGGACGACTTCCTCGCCCGGCCGGAGTTCACGGACGCGGAGATCCTCCGTACGAACCTGGCCTCCGTCATTCTCCAGATGACCGCGGCCGGCCTCGGCGACATCGAGAAGTTCCCCTTCATCGACCCGCCGGACCACCGCAACATCCGCGACGGCGTGCAGCTGCTGCAGGAGCTGGGCGCGCTCGACCCCGCCCAGAAGGACCCGCGCAAGCGCCTCACCGACACCGGCCGCAAGCTGGCCCAGCTGCCCGTCGACCCGCGCCTGGCCCGCATGGTGCTGGAGGCCGACAAGAACGGCTGTGTCCGCGAGGTCATGGTCATCGCGGCCGCGCTGTCCATCCAGGACCCGCGCGAGCGCCCGGCGGACAAGCAGGCCCAGGCCGACCAGCAGCACGCCCGCTTCAAGGACGAGACCAGCGACTTCCTCGCCTACCTCAACCTGTGGCGGTACATCCGCGAGCAGCAGAAGGAGCGCGGATCCAGTTCCTTCCGCCGGATGTGCAAGCAGGAGTACCTGAACTTCCTGCGCATCCGCGAGTGGCAGGACATCTACACCCAGCTGCGCACGGTCGCCAAGCAGATGGGCATCCACCTCAACGAGGAGGACGCCGCCGGCGACCGCATCCACACCTCCCTGCTCGCCGGCCTCCTCTCCCACATCGGGATGAAGGACGTACGCGACGGCAACAAGAACGAGTACCTGGGCGCCCGCAACGCCAAGTTCGCGATCTTCCCGGGTTCGGCGCTGTTCAAGAAGCAGCCGAAGTTCGTGATGTCGGCCGAGCTGGTGGAGACCTCCAGGCTCTGGGCGCGGGTCAACGCGAAGATCGAGCCGGAGTGGGTCGAACCGCTCGCCGGGCACCTGCTCAAGCGGACGTACAGCGAGCCGCACTGGGAGAAGGACCAGGCGGCCGTGATGGCGTACGAGAAGGTCACGCTGTACGGCGTCCCGATCGTCGCCCAGCGCAAGGTGAACTACGGCCGCATCGACCCGGAGACCAGCCGCGAGCTGTTCATCCGCAACGCGCTGGTGGAGGGCGACTGGCGCACGCACCACAAGTTCTTCGCCGACAACCGCAAACTCCTCAGCGAGGTCGAGGAGCTGGAGCACCGGGCGCGGCGCCGGGACATCGTGGTCGACGACGAGACGCTCTTCGACTTCTACGACCAGCGGGTGCCCGAACACGTCGTGTCGGGCGCGCACTTCGACTCCTGGTGGAAGCGGAAGCGGCACGAGCAGCCCGACTTCCTGGACTTCGAGCGGGAGATGCTCATCCGGGAGTCGGCGGAGGCGGTCACCAAGGCCGACTATCCGGACTCCTGGCGGCAGGGGCAGCTGAAGTTCCGGGTGACGTACCAGTTCGAGCCGGGCGCGGACGCGGACGGCGTCACCGTGCACATCCCGCTCCAGGTCCTCAACCAGGTCACGGACGAGGGCTTCGACTGGCAGATCCCGGGCCTACGCGAGGAGGTCGTGACGGAGCTGATCCGCTCCCTCCCGAAGCCGATCCGCCGCAACTACGTGCCCGCGCCGAACTACGCGAAGGCCTTCTTGGAGAAGGCGGTCCCGCTCCAGGAGCCGCTCACGGTCACGATGGCCCGTGAGCTCAAGCGCATGGTCGGCGTCCCCTTCGAGGCGGACGACTTCGACTGGTCCAAGGTCCCCGACCACCTCAAGATCACCTTCCGGATCGTCGACGAGCGGCGCCGGAAGCTGGCCGAGGACAAGGACCTGGAGGCGCTGAAGCTCAGGCTGAAGCCGAAGGCCAGGAAGGCGCTGTCGCAGGCGGCGGCAGCGACCGCGTCCCGCGAGGGCGGGGAGTCCCTGGAGCGCAAGGGCCTGACCGACTGGACGATCGGCACGCTCACCCGCGTGTTCGAAACGCGCCGGGCCGGCCACCCGGTGAAGGCGTACCCGGCGCTGGTGGACGACGGCGACACGGTCTCGGTGCGGCTGTTCGACACGGAAGCCGAGCAGACCGAGGCCATGTGGAAGGGCACCCGGCGGCTGATCCTGCGCAACATCCCGGTGAACCCGGCGAAGTTCGCGTCCGAGAAGCTGACGAACGCCCAGAAGCTGGCGCTCTCCGCGAATCCGCACGGCTCCATCCAGGCGCTGTTCGACGACTGCGCGATGGCGGCGGCCGACAAGCTGATCGCGGACTTCGGCGGCCCGGTCTG
The DNA here is from genome assembly GCF_044456925.1 of Streptomyces sp. NPDC050743. Taxonomy (NCBI): domain Bacteria; kingdom Bacillati; phylum Actinomycetota; class Actinomycetes; order Kitasatosporales; family Streptomycetaceae; genus Streptomyces; species Streptomyces sp. NPDC050743. The sequence goes on along the minus strand of NZ_JBITGJ010000005.1, from coordinate 290,367 downwards.
GGACGACGAGTCGTACCGGAAGCTGTACGACAAGGTGCGCGCGGAGATCGTCGACACGACGGTCCGTACGGTCGCCCAGGTGCAGCAGGTCCTCGCCGCCTGGCAGGCCTGTGAACGCCGTCTGAAGGCCGTGAGCAGCCCCGCGCTGCTGGCGAACCTGACGGACGTGCGCAAGCAGCTGGACGCGCTCGTGAAGCCGGGATTCGTCACGTGGGCAGGCATACGGCGCCTGCCCGACCTGATGCGCTACCTGGTGGCCGCGGACCGGCGCCTGCAGCAGATGCCGACCAACGTCCAGCGGGACACCACGCGCATGGAGAAGGTCCACGAGATGCAGGACGAGTACGCCTGGCTCCTGGAACAGCTCCCGCAGGGCCGCCCGGTGCCGTCCTCGGTCCTGGACATCCGCTGGATGATCGAGGAGCTGAGGGTCAGCTACTTCGCCCACGCCCTCGGCACCGCGTACCCCGTCTCCGACAAGCGGATCGTGAAGGCGATCGACGCGGCCGCGCCGTAACCGCTCGCGCACAGGGGGTGAGTTCGACCAGGCGGCCTCACCTCCTGTACAGTCTCTTCTCGCAGCGCAGTGCACAAACCAAGCGCCGCGAAACCTGGTCCTGTGGAGCAGTTTGGAGTGCTCGCCACCCTGTCAAGGTGGAGGCCGCGGGTTCAAATCCCGTCAGGACCGCAGAGAGAAGGGCCCCCCGCGTGGGGGCCCTTCTTGCATGCCTGCCAAGCCGAAGGCGGCGCCTACGGCGAAGCCGCAACCAGACACAGCAACCCCGCCAGGGCCCCCACGGAGAAGGGCCCCACACAGGAGCCCCACCTCC